>NZ_BJCE01000107.1:0-18194 GCF_005402885.1 Sphaerospermopsis reniformis | reverse complement strand
AATCCTAGTAGCATACAGTGATTTTACTGTAATTCTGTCACAAAGCAAAAGATGACAGGAAATTTTCAGTAAATGTGAGTATTTGTTAGTATTGGTTAAGAAAACAGTAACTAGCTACTAACCCTTGCCTAAAGGACGGTTAAGTTTTGGAGCGTGGCGTAAAAACTTAACCTCAAGGGTTTTCAGCCTTTGTTCTTATAAAAGAAGTCGGGGATCTTAATTTTTTTTGATTTTTATTAATTTTTAATGGTGATAACTACTTCTCTAATTCTCCCGTGATGGGGGAGAAATAGAGGAGAATGTTATTTTGTAGAAACAGGTGTATAAGGTGGCTAGGTATGCAGATAAATGTAACAATTTCACCAGAGAATGATCAGGCCTTAACTTCAACATTACCGTTGCGGATAGCCCAAGCTAATTCTAACATTTGAGTCCAGCGTTTTTGTAGCTGTTTGGGAGTGCATTGTACAGCCTTAGCGATCGCCTGATCACTTTCCTTCGCAGTTTTTAAGTTAAAAATTTGCTGTTGTTGTTCAGTCAATTGATTCCAGAACACTTCCCATTGTTGAGAAGACAAACCCAACTTATGTTCTAAACCAGCACCCAACCATTGATGTACTAATTGCCAATGATGCTGTTTAGCAAACTTCTCAACATGATATTTAAATCTTTGTTGCAAATAATCACGCTGACGACTGGTTAAACCTAAAATTTGGTCAATTTCTGGTGCAGACAAATCTTGAAGTTTCAAAGACAAATAATTCATACAGTCAGATTGACCTTGAGACTCCAGATATTTCATCAACTCAGTAATTACGCGATCGCGTTCTGACTCCTCAGAAGGATCAAAACTAGGTTTAGCAACCATCTGGGATCTAATCTGCTGCACTGCTAAATTACGTTGATAAGATTCCGCTTCTTCAGTTTTAGCAGAATCAACCGCCATTTCAATATCAACAGTCGTTTCCTGGGGTTGACGACGAGCAAAACCTTGAGCGCGTAACACGATCAACTGTTGATTCGCACCACCAGGTAAATTAATTCGACGTTTGGCATACTGCTCCGTAAACGCCATATACTCAGCTAATTGTAACTGAGTCCGGGGAGTATAATCTTCAGCTAATTCATTTTCCCGACGAAAAGCTTTAATCGCTTCGATATAAAAAGCTTGGAGAAAATCCTCAATCAGATTATAACGAGCTTCAAAACCCAATTCTGAGCCAGCAAGAGTAACGTGGCGATAAACAATAGCACCTAAACTACTATGTAACTCTACCCTTCCTTGTCGTGAACCCAACTGATAGTAACGCAGGCACTTTTGTAAACGATGTCTTGCTAAAGTAATCTGCCAAGACCTAACTTGCCCAGAAGTTTGAATGCGGGAACTTTTATCACATATCCGTTCTACTTCTTTAGTGATGCGTTTGGCTACAGCTTGGACACATCCAGATGAAGCCTTGACTTGAGACTGCATTTCCTGACAAAGAAGCTGTACTAAAGTCTCAGAATTAGTAACTGATAAATCTTCATTTGAAACATCACTATCAAAAGCAGGTGTAGAATTTGGCAGATTGACGAGGTTAGCTTTCATGACTTTTCCTGGAGTTGGTATTGCACCTTAACTAAAACGCAGACACAGTTCTTAAGTCCAGTCATCATCAGAGAATCTTGGTGACATACATCTATCAAGACTCCCCGCAAACACTGTTGACATATAAGACTGTAGGAAATTTCAGAAGTTAAGGGGCCTGTCAAGTGTGTCGCTTTTTTGATCAGCAACCAGATTAAAGGTGAGATATCGGTATGGAGAAGACGCTAAAAATGATTCAAACCCTAGCAATGCTAAGATTTGCCACCATCTCATTTTCCCTGATCCCAGCGTTTTTTGGTATGACAATTTCAAAATTGGAGTATATTTATCACAAATTACGAAACAGAGGGTTGAATCTGTAAAGCTGAATTATTATACCCAAACTGCTGCGGCTTCCCAACCTAACCCCCTCCGTGTAATTATTGGTTCTTCATCCGTCAAGTCTAAAATGGTAGACACTTGATTCGTAGGTTCTTCACCTGTATCAATAATGATGTCCACCAAGTTATCTAAACGGTCAAATAGCTCTACCCTTGACAGAATAGATTCAGAATCTACTCCTAATATTTCATCATCTGTGTCATTGTGTGGTAAATGTGCCGAAGTGGAAATAATCGGATTTCCTAACGCTTCCAGCAATGCCAAACATACCCTATGATCTGGCACGCGGATTCCTGTTGTTTTTCGCTTAGGACTTTGCACCAGTCGCGGTACTAACTTGGTAGCAGGTAGCAAAAAAGTGTAAGGACCTGGTATCAGACGCTTCATAATCCGATAGGCTGTATCACTTACGAAGGCATAAGTAGACACATTAGAAAGTGAAGGACATAAAAAAGTCAGTGGTTTATCATTGGCTAACTGCTTAATTTGTCTCACTCTTTCCACCGCCGACTTAGCATTCAAATCACAACCAATGGCATAGACTGTATCAGTAGGGTAGAGCATGATAGCGCCACTAGAAAGCGCCAACTTTATATCCTCTATACGGCGGTTTTGAGGGTTATCAGGATGAATTTCAAAAATCTTGGCCATGACTGGGGATTAGGGACTGGTGACTGGTGACTGGTGACTGGTGATTGGGTAGAATTAACTAATGACTAATGACTAATGACTAATGACTAATGACTAATGACTAATGATTAATGACTAATGACTAATTTATGCTTAAAATTGTTTATTTTCAATGTCCCACTGGAATATCTGGTGATATGTGTCTGGGTGCTTTGGTAAGTCTGGGTGTTCCCGTAGAGTATCTGATAGAAAAACTCAATGGTTTAGGAATTGAGCAGGAATACCAGTTACGGTCAGAACTTGTCCACAGACAAACACAACAAGCAACTAAGGTTCATGTAGACCTAGTACATCACCATCACCATCACCATCATCATGAACACTCTCATCATCATGGCCGTCACCTGCCAGAAATAGAAGAGATGATTGTCAAAGCCAATCTACCATCACGGGCAACAGCTTGGAGTTTAGCCGTTTTCCGCCAGTTAGCAGTGGCAGAAGGGGCAGTTCATGGCATTGAACCGGAAAAAGTTCATTTCCATGAAGTTGGTGCTGTAGACGCGATTGTGGACATTGTGGGGACTTGCGTGGGTTTAGATTGGCTAGGTATCAATACAAATAAAGAAGGATTACCTTTAATATACTGTTCACCGTTTCCCACTGGTGGGGGAACTGTTCGTGCGGCACATGGACAAATGCCAGTACCAGTACCCGCAGTTTTGAAGTTGTGGGAAATGCGGAGTTGTCCAGTTTATAGCAACGGCATTGATAAAGAACTGGTGACACCCACAGGGGCAGCGATCGCCACTACTTTAGCTAGAAGTTTTGGTTCACCACCACCAATGATCCTCAAACAAGTAGGATTGGGTGCAGGTTCTCTTGATTTACCCATCCCTAATATACTACGGCTGTGGATTGGTGAAAGTTCAAATCTTCAAACCACTGTTACAGATGTTGCTAATACTCATCACCATTCAGAACATCATGCAGAGCATCATGCAGAGCATCATTCAGAATCACATTTAGAACCTATTTCAGTTTTAGAAACCCAAATTGATGATTTAAATCCCCAAGCGATCGGTTATATTTTTGATGCTTTATTTGCGGCTGGTGCGGTGGATGTCTTTACTCAAAGTATAGGGATGAAAAAATCACGTCCAGGACTTTTATTAACCGTGATTTGTCATCCAGAAAATTTAGCCATTTGTGAAGAAATTTTATTTCGTGAAACTACAACTTTAGGGATTCGTCGCACAACTCAACAACGCCGTATTTTACAACGAGAAATACAACAAGTAGAAACCCCTTATGGTAAAGTCGCTGTCAAAGTTGCCTGGAAAGGAGAAGCAACAGCAAAAGTCATTACCAATGTGCAGCCAGAATATGAAGATTGTGCAGACTTAGCACGAAAACATAATATTCCTTGGCGGGAAATTCAACGTTTGGCTTTACATAATTGGTATAGTCACAATTAACAACATCACACAAAATCAAAAATGTCAGAAGTCAGGAGTCAAGAGTAAAACCCTATTGTAGTAAGACTTTGATGATCCATTGATGTCTTAACTACTCTGTGTAAGGCTATAGGTACAATATCTAATTATTCTTCTGTAACTCCTGACTCCTGTATTCTTCTTAATATCAATGCGCTTCTTGTAAAGTCCTGTTTATTGCTTCTCCTGTATCTTCTGCTCGACGTTGAATATTTCTACCGATGTCTTCAGTTCCACGTTGTACATTTTTAGTTAAGTCTTTGACTCCCCTTTCCACATTTTCCTGAAGATTTTCCATTCCTCTTTGAGTACCCTTGGTTACTCCTTCTCGCAATTCTTCCGCTGAACTTCCCACATCTTCACCTAAGTTTTTCACCCGTTCACCAAAAGGTGTTCCTTCTCGATAATTACGAATATATTGATCAGTGCTATCAATTCCCTTGCGTTCAATATTTCTCTGAGCATTTTCTATGAGTTGATCTGCTCTATATCTGGCTGCTTTTTCAGCTTCTCTTGCTCTGGGATCTACATCACTAAAGTTGTTCATTCCTCCTTGATATTTGGAAATAGGATAATCTTTTGTCGGATCATATCTTTTTGCATTTGGTGGTTGTGCCGCTGGTTGTGGTGGTTGTCCCGCTATATTAGGACGATTACAAGCTTGTGCTAAACATAGGAATGTTAACGCCAAAAATATGCTTAAAATTTTCAATGGTCGCAGATTTTGTAACCAATTAGTTAGCCTTTTCATCTTATCCTCCTTGTATTTTTTCGACTGCATAAAAGCATAAAATCTGAATCACAAAAGTCTATTTACTTACTGCGGGATTTTTCTGTAATTCAGGTCTATTGCTTGCTTTATCTGCTTTTTATTTTAAAAATCCTGAAGCTTTTTCTACTGACTATTACTGATTACTGATTGCTGATTGCTGATTGCTGAATACTTACATAGTTTGAGTTTGATTTATTTAGGTTTGATTTATTTACATGGAAAACCTGATATTATTCTAAGGATTTTTAAATCAACTCTACCTCTAGCTTAGGTGACATTTTAGTGGTGATTAATTTTTGATTTTATCTAACTATAGAGAGATATTATTTAATATAATGATCTTGCTCCATTTAATGCTTAAATTCTACAAATAATGGAAAAAGTTGTGAAAAACGCTTTACGCTGGTTCATTTTCGGGGGAACGCTATTTTTTTTAGGGAAAGCTTTAAAGGATAATTGGCTAGAAGTGAGTTCTATCCGTATAGATGCGGCCGGATGGGCAATTTTAACAATTGCTACTGGTGTAACTTTACTGGCACATACTTGGGCTGGTTGGATCTGGACTTGGATATTAAAAGAGTTTAATCAATCTGTTTCAACTTTTGAATTTATTCAAGTTTATTTAAAAACGAATATTGCTAAGTATTTACCTGGCAATGTTTGGCATTATTACGGGCGTATCTTGGCAGCTAAAAATGCTAATATTTCTACTGTTACTGCAACTTTAAGCGTTTTATTAGAACCTTTACTCATGGCTACTGCGGCTTTAATGACTGTTGTTTTGTTTGGTAGTCAATTGGCAGTTAATAACACTAATATTTGGGTACAAATTTTGCAATTTCTCAGTTTAGTTGTGCTGCTGGGTGCTGTTCATCCTTTGGTTTTAAATCCCATAATTCGCTTTTTATATCGGTTAAAAAATCAAAAAAATCAAAATTCTACATCAGAAAACCAGTCTATTAATGGTTTAGGTCTGGAATGCTATCCTCTGCTTCCTTTGTTGGGTGAATTGATTTTTTTAGGATTACGGGGAACTGGGTTTGTTTTAACTATGTATGCTTTATTTTCTGTAAAATTAAGCCAAATTCCTTTATTATTCGGGGCTTTTAGTTTTGCTTGGGTTTTGGGTTTGGTTGTTCCCGGTGCGCCTGGTGGTTTGGGGGTGTTTGAAGCTACAGCGATCGCTCTTTTACAACATCGTTTTCCCGCTGCTTTGGTAATCAGTGCGATCGCTCTCTATCGTCTCATTAGCATTTTGGCTGAAACCGCTGGTGCTGCTTTAGCTTCCCTGGATGAACGTTTTTCCAGTTAGGTGACTGGTGATTGGTGATTGGTGATTGGGAAACAAAACAACAGAAAATAAGTACCCAAGCAAAATTAATTGTACATATTGATTGAAAACAAAAAGGTCTGTATTCCTTCGCTGTTCGCTGTTCGCTGTTCCCTGTTCCCTCTCCTAACTATCAAATTTATTTTGCACGACTACTTATAATAAAAGTATTACCCATTAGCCATTACCAATTACCCATTACCAATTACCAATTACCAAAAAAATGATCGCCGCTAAAGACAAAACCCCCCACCTCACCCCAGAAGAGTACCTGACCTGGGAACTCACCCAACTAGAAAAACACGAATATATCAACGGGCAGGTTTACGCCATGAGTGGTGGTAGTGTCAATCATGGTCGTATCGCCATCCGCTTCACCGCCATGTTTGACAGCCACCTAGAAAATACAGGCTGTATCACTGGAAATTCTGATATCAAAGTTAATATTTTCGGTACTAATAACTACACTTATCCAGATGCGAGCGTCACCTGCGACGATCGCGACAAAACTAATACTCAATACATCACCTACGCCTGCTTAATTGTTGAAGTTTTATCAAGCAGCACCGAAGCTTATGATCGTGGTAGTAAATTTAGAATGTATCAAAAAAATCCAGCCTTAATAGATTATCTCCTAGTCAGTTCTACTAGCATGGAAATTGACTTATATCATAAAAACGACGTAGGAGACTGGTTGATTATCAACTACAAACCAGGTGACACTATTGAACTCAAAAGTATTAACCTCAAATTCCCCATTGAACAAGTCTATCGCGGTTTAACCCTTGAAGCAGGGAATGGTAAGTAAAACAAAAGCATTTCATATCATGATTTGTCTTATTTGTCAATACCAGGAGCTAGAACCCTCAAATAACAGCATCGAATTTCTGGGAAAATTAGTTTTTCTGAACCTTGGTTAATTGGTTAAGTTTTGTATATTTGATTTTTTTATTTTTCGCAAAGTCTTATATAGCAATGATTTCTAGCTGCTGCTGCAAAATTAATCTTGAAAATACTTACTATTTAGGCAATTTACAAATTCTTCTAAATCATACCAGAAGGCTGAAAATATTGCAATACCGTGAATAAATAAAAATAATTCTCAATTAATTGTTAAGAAATAATAAAGCAGAAATTTTGAATCATATAAATTTTAAAATTGATAATGTTTTATAATCAGTTTTACCTATCTGTAATAATGAAAGGCAAGTAATTGATAGGAGGAATTAATAAAATTAAAAGAGCCAGTGTAACTGAAAATATCACACTGACTATAATTAGTTTTATTTATAAAAAGTGGGAGTGGGGGGACTTGAACCCCCACGACCGTTTAAGGTCAACGGATTTTCATTCTCTTGCAGCTTTCACTACTACCCTATAGGTTTTGAGAATTGGACTCTCCCTTTACCCTCGGCTTTACGTTAGGGTAGCTCCCGTCGAGTCTCTGCACCTTCCCGGAATTTTAATTTTGAAATCTTGATTTTTGGTTTTAACTCCAAAATCAATTTTCAAATCTAAAGCTTCTGGGCTTGGCTCAGGATTGCCATATCTGTTCACGTAGATTACAGATTTAGGTTTCCCTGAATTTGAGAGCTTCCACTTGAAAGATTTCTCTATCAAGGCTCAGTTTTCTAAGTCCGTAGCGTCTACCATTCCGCCACACTCCCAAAGGTTTTTTGTTCAGGGTTTTTTGTTTTTGTATTTCAAAACACCCTTGGTAATCCTACCATTAACTGCGTTTTTTGTGCAAGTAGTTTGAAAAAATTTTTTTAACTTTTTTTTAAGTTGGATTTTTCACAAGCTACGGTGTTTGATGCACTCGCATTTAACAGCCGATTTTTATTATAACACAATTTTACCTGGTTTTTATAATTTTGCCAAGTATTTGGCAATTTTTTTTTCATTGTCAGCTACAACCCTTGAAAATAGGCAGGTTCAGGGGAGATAGGGACATAGGGCAGGTAGGGGAAGAATGGGAAGTTAATAACCCAGTCACCAGTCACCAATCACCAGTCCCCAATCACCAATACTTCCCTTAGTTGACAGGTTGGGCATATCATGGGTAGTAGATGCACCAAATGGTATTCTCAAATCTAAACAAAGAATTATGGTTGTAGCACTACTGTATTTAGCTTTAGCGGGAGCTTATCTTCTGGTAGTACCAATGATTGTGATGTTTTATCTCAAGCTGCGTTGGTATTCTGCCAGTTCTGTAGAACGTGGATTCATGTACTTTTTGGTGTTTTTCTTCTTTCCGGGTCTGTTGCTGCTCTCCCCAATTGCCAATGTTCGACCCCGGCGCAGACAAATTGTTTAATTTGTTCACTTAGTATATTGGTAGGTCATAACTCTCATGCGACGTATTGATGCAATCGGTATTACTTTGGGCGTTTTTTTGGCTGGTGGACTGGCTTATGTAGGATTACAGTTAGTCGGTTTCGATGTCCAAGACGCTGGAATTTGGAGTCAAGCTTTACTGGTTGTGGGTTTGATAGGTTGGTTAGCCACATATCTTTTCCGTGCAGGGAGTAAAAAAATGACCTACCATCAACAACGGGAAGAGTATGAAAAAGCGTTCTTAGAAAAGCGACTAGATGAACTCTCTCCCGAAGAATTGGCGAAATTACAAGCTGAAATTGAATCAGGTGATTAGTGACTGGGGACTGGTGATTGGTGACTGGGGACTGGTGACTGGGGATTGGGGACTGGGGACTGGGTAAGATGAATAACCCAATTACCAATTACCAATTACCAATTACCAATTACCAATTACCAATTACCAATTACCAATTACCAACTACCTGATAACTGACCACTGACCACTGACCACTAACAAATGACTGCAATTTCTCGTTGTTTTGAAACTTTAAGACGGAATCACGAGTGCGCTCTGATTCCGTTTATTACTGCTGGTGATCCTGATTTAGAAACTACTGCTCAGGCTTTAAAAGTTTTAGATCGTTCTGGTGCGGATATTATTGAACTGGGTGTTCCCTATTCTGATCCACTGGCAGATGGTCCGGTGATTCAAGCTGCTGCTACCCGCGCTTTACAAAAGGGTACTACTTTGGATCAGGTACTGGAAATGTTACAAGCTACTACTCCCAGTTTGCAAGCGCCAATTATTTTATTCACTTATTACAATCCAATTTTACACCGAGGAATTGATAAGTTTCTGGGGCAAATTAAGGCTGCTGGTGTGGCAGGTTTGGTAGTTCCTGATTTGCCTTTAGAAGAGGCAGCAGGGCTACTGAAACCAGCGAGTGAGATGGATCTTGATTTAACACTGTTGGTAGCTCCTACCAGTTCTGCTGAGAGAATTGAAGCGATCGCCAAAGCATCCCAAGGTTTTATCTATTTGGTAAGTGTTACCGGGGTAACGGGAATGCGATCACAAATGGAAAGTCGTGTTTCTGACTTACTCACACAAATTCGCAGTTTTACAGATAAACCCATTGGAGTTGGTTTTGGAATTTCCGATCCTGAACAAGCGCGGCAAGTGCGAGAATGGGGAGCGGATGCAGCCATTGTTGGTAGTGCGGTGGTGAAGCGTTTAGCAGAAGGAACACCAGAACAAGGACTCTCGGCGATCGCTCAATTTTGCCAAACTCTCAAGCAAACAATCACAACTCCCTCTTGATGATTTGGGAAAAGTAGATTAAAAAAGATAACAGCGTAGTTTTTTTATCATTCCCTGGTGGACAATTTGACTGATATAGTCTTGAATATTAACAATACATACCAGGCTGAAAAAAAACTACCTGATATATTTGCTTATAGGTTGAGTCCTATGTGAATTAAAACTAGGCAATAAATTTATGAGTGTGAGAGAGAGTATAATATTGTGTCAGTCACAATTAAATTATGGTTTGGTATTAGTTGAGGGGTAAATTTTATGAGTGAAAGTATGGCATTTATCGGCGGAGTGGCTGTAGCTGGTTTAGCGGCTCTCCTGTTGCTCAAAGGAACGAATACCCCTATACAACAACCTAACTTTGCTGTGGCTCCACAAATGCCATCTGCGGTTGTAGCGCCCCAATTGATGCAGCCTTCAATGCAATATCCCCCTAACTATGGGCAACCAGTATATCCTAACCCCCAACCCATTGCACCCAATTCCGACCAACGTCTGGAAATGGAAAAGCTGAATATGCAGATGGAGAAGTTGAAAACCGACAATGAACAACTAAGATTACAAAATCAGCAACTTCAAGGTCAGGTTCAAAATTTCACTCAACATCAGTGGCAGTTAGCTCAACAGCAAAATCAGCAAAAAGTCGCTGCTGCACTACCAGCTGAACAAAATCCCTGGTGGTCTTCACCTATAATTTGGGCTGTAGGTGGGGCAACTCTGACTATTGGTGGTGGTGTGGTTGTCGCTGGAGTTCTATCCCTGTTCTCTCCTAAGCAACGTCCTACCCGTACCGTCCAAGTAATTCACCCCTATCACGGACCCACACCTCCTTTAGCTACAATTAGACGGGCTGAATTTTTACCATCTTCCCGCCCAGAAACCAGAAGAGTGGAAACGGCAGAATACGACGAATTACGTTAATGGGTAATTGGTAATGGGTAATTGGTAATTGGTAATGGGAAAAAGAACATTTCCATTACCATCTGGTTAATTAGCACTATCTTCCTTTTCCTTAGTGGTGGATGTTTTGGAAGTATTTGCTTGATTTTGATTGGGTTTTTGGTCTTGGTTAGGAAGAACCTGTTTAGCAGCGTTTTCTGCGGCTTGTTTAAACAATGGTTCTAGTTTATTTTGCCAATATTTAATATTTGGTAATTTTTCGGGCTGGTCTCGATAAGCTAAAACTTTATCCCATTGACCATTATCAATAGCTTTATTAATCTCATTAGCTAGTGCTTCAGCCTTAGCCCAGTCTTGCTGCCATTGATTAATTATTTCCACAGTTTCTTTAATACCAGAAGCTGCATTTTGAGGAATGGTTTTGAGTTGAGCGATCGCCCCCGGTAAATCTCCTGATTCAAATTTCTGTCTAGCCGTTTCGACAATTTTTTTCTGCTCCTCACTAGTTGGAGATTTTTCAGATTTTACTGGGTTGGGAGTAGCAACAACAATTGGTTTTGGTTGTGGTTTGGGAACAGATCGAGATGCAATTAAAGGCAGATCATCTACTGTTTGAATAGAAATTCCTTGATCCCGCAAACAAGCAATCCATTCATTATTATTAATAATAACATCAGAGTGCGCCCAAGCCAAACGACCAGATTTAAGTTTTAATTCTATCCAACCGCGTTTTGTTCTTTTACCAGTGACATCGAACTCACTAGCATCACCAAGAGTCTTTAAAATATTATCAGAATTAATCGCACTAGGTTCAGAACGGACATTAGAATTAGGCTTGACTATAGCCAAGCAATTTGTAGCTGAAGTGCTACTTTTCCCTGTCCAATTAGCAGCGATATTTTTCACATTTGGATATAAATTTGTTACCAAAGCTGCTGCACCACCAGCTAATAATAAACCAATGATCAAGGGTAATGGATCAGGTTTGTTATCCTGTTGTTGAATAACAGGTTGAGGAACAACAGGACTAGAATTACCAGGTGCAACTGCGACGGTTTGCTGTGAAAAGATTTGAGATAGTTTGCTGGTAGAAGCGAGTTTGGGGGGATGGTAGCTAACTTGTTTGGGAGCTTCGGAATAAACAGAAGATGTAGAAGTCATATTCACAAACTCTCTACAAGCTTGTAGTGCTTCTGTTGCAGTTTGGTAGCGATCCTTGAAGTGATAACGCACCATTTTACTGAGAATTTCCGCCAATTGATAATTGACAGGTCTAAAATGCTGCCAAATAATTTCACCGGTATCAGGATCTTCTGGAAATTGGTTAGCGGGTACTCCAGTTAAAGCTTGAATAGCAATAATTCCCAAAGAATAAATATCACTATTAGGACGGGGTTTACCTTGTCCTTGTTCTGTGGGCATATAGCCAGGAGTGCCTATAGCAACTGTAGCGGTGAGTTGTGCGCCAATAGAGACTAAAGGCGACCTTAATTGTTTAACTGCCCCAAAATCTACTAAAACTAATTTATAATCAGCAGCACGACGGATGATATTATCTGGTTTGATGTCACGATGAATTACACCTTGTTGATGGACAAATTCTAAAATTTCCAGCACTTCCAACAACAACTGCATCACCTGGTTTTGACTCCAAGGTTGGCCGGGTATCAGTTCTTCTGTGAGAGTATGTCCGTCAATATATTCTTGAACTAAGAAAAATTCTTGATTTTCGTCAAAATAAGCGAGTAGTCTGGGTATTTGGTCATGATTACCCAATTTTTCTAAAGTTTCTGCTTCGCTGTTAAATAGACGTTTAGCAGTTTCAAAGATTTTTTGGTCTGTGCTGGCAGGTTTAAGGTGTTTGACAACGCAGATGGGATTACCAGGCCGCCTAGTATCTTCAGCAATATAGGTTTGACCAAATCCTCCTGTTGCCAAAATGCGTATGACTTGGTATCTATGGTCTAGTAGTTTGCCAATCATCATTCCCTCCCCAGTTTTAACACCTAATTTTGCAAACGGTAATAAATATCTCCAAATTTTCTGTCCTGAGATCCGCTATCTTGAGAAAAGATTTAGACTAAAATTGCAGTTTTTTAATAAAAACAACAAATTGTTACTGTTTGTTTAGTATTTTTCTTAACTAACAATGCCACCTAAGATAACAAACTCTACCACATGGCAGCAAGCTGAAATCCTCATGCAACCGGCTTTTATTCGCGTTGTTGATAATATTCGTAAGCATCTGGATACATCCTCTTGGAAAGGAACTTACCATGATGTACTGATTTGGCCACCTGGTACAACTGATGAAACCAAGGCTATGGTGACACAGTTGTTGCAAGATATGGAAACTGCCACACCGGAAGAGGTGGAAGATATTAAGGCCAATCTTGCTTTGTTGCCTATGCCCCATCCAGGATACCATTTGCGCTTGCAACGTCAAGAACAGCAAGTGAATGTGGATTTGTGGGATCTGTGTTATCAAGTGTGTTTTGTCAATTACAGTCCAGAAAATACAGATGTTGATATTGATACTAATTTATTAGATGAGTTTGGGGAAGTGGATTGGCAACATTTGGAAAATAAGACTAAGCAGTTAGTTCAACAGGTATTTGACAGTTTACCAGAGGGTTAATTTCTGGGGGTGTAGGGTGTGGGGTGTTGTGTGGGATTATACACAAGGTAGAAGGCAGAAGCCAGGAGGTGTTTGGAGTTATCTAGACAAAAAAACCCACCTGCGTGGGTTGAGAAGTTGCGTTTTCTTTAAGCAGCACAATCTTTAAATATGCGATCATCTGTTGTGATTGAGTTGCTATATTTATTTAAATCTGTTGGGTTTGACTGTGCTTTTAGTTTGGTTAAAAATTCTTCCATGCCTGGAATTTCTAATTGGTGGAATGTGTTGTGATTTTCTTGATTTAGCGGCGATATATTCTCAATGGGTTTTAGGTTAGTAGGGGTGGTTTCTGTGCTTTTGGTATCTTTAGCAATAAATTTTTCCATCCCTGGTATTGGTAATTGAACAAATCTAGAATTATCTTTCATGGCTTTACTCAAAATCTACTGTCTATATCATGCTCATTACGCATATACGCAGGTCAATGGACACCCATAAATAAATTTTAAGTACGCAAAATACGCAATTCTAACTCTAGGCAGCTTTAGCAAATCTATAAATAGAAAGCATTTTGAGGCAATTTACCCTTAAACTAGATAACAGTACGCAGAATACGCAAAATACGCAGATTGGGATAAATGCTGTTATCAAACTTATGAACAAGCAGCAGTTTCAGGCAATTATAGAAAAGTTTAACAAAGCACCTGCGGAAGCTGAAGTGCTTAAATTATTGCTTAATGGACTTACTAATGCTGATATTGCTAAGTTAAGGAAACGCCGTGAAGGTACTGTACGCAAGCAAATTTCTAATATATATAAAGATTTTGGTATTAAAAGTGAATTTCCAGGAGATCAAGCTCAAAGAGATAAGTTAATAGCTTTATTTTGTCAGTACAAACCTGAGTGGGTAAGTAATAATTTTTCTATATCTATAGATGAGAAGAAAAACCATTTAGAAAATATAAGCAATAATGATGCAATTCCATTATTTCCAGAAGTTGAAAAAGATTTGATATCTTTAGCTATCAGTACACTGAATAAGATTGGGTTTACTGAAATATTTCAAATGAAAATAAAATCGAACGTTGTAGGTTATAAACCGAAAATAAATCTGACTACAGATAAACGCTATCAAATATTTATTGAAGATTCATCTGATTCAGGTTTAATTATTTCTATTAATAAAAAAATTTTAGAATCCCATTTACTAAATCTGAAATATTGGATAGATATAGGTGATGGTAATTGGAATCAAGAAATAGTTGGAAGACTCTTAGTAATACCAGGCAAAGAAAATCTGTTTTTAAGTTCACTTCAACCTAAATATTGGAATATATTAGAAGTTGAAGGTAAAACTGTAGGTGATGTTTATCTAAATGACAAAGAGAATCCAGAGTATTATGATCATACAACACAGGAAACAACTAAAAAATGTGTTGAGGGCTTTAATGAATATGATTTGAGTAACACTGAAAGTTACATAGTGATTAATGAGAATCAAGAATTTAGCTTTAAGTATACCTGGCAAATGTTTATAAAATCAAGAGAAGTATTACAAGATTTTATTGTTTATTTTGGTGACAAATTAATGAAAATTCAATCGGGAGAAACATCTGATGATGAGATTCATTTCTAAATATTCCAAAAGAGCATTTACAGAATTGGCAAAGCCAAAAATCTGGTTTCACAATAGCAGGTTTTAGTTTTTATCATAGTGAGAATCAGATTTGTCACCATAAACATTTTGTTTGTGTAAAGATTTCCAGTAAAGTGCCTAATAGACTTAACACAGATTAATATAGTAGTAAAATCACTACATTTATACTATAAAAAATCAAGGCATCTAAAATATATATTTGTGTAAAATGATACATTTTAAATCATTATTACCAGGTTGTTATCAAATCAGCCCTTTCCGGGTTAGGATGATAACTTAATGATGACTTGATTAAATATCAATATTGAGTTCTGAAGATTTTATGGACAAAAGTCCACCAGATGGCAGTAGTATCCTCCCCTAAGCTGGCGAGAAAGTCTCCCAGCGAGGGGGAGACATTAGGAGGAATTTATTATGCTGACACAAGATGTTCGCAATTCATTGGATGTTGCTGACTTAAATCAATTAAAATGTGATTTAAATAATCTACAACCTGTGGATGTGGGGGAATATATTTCAGAATTACCTGAAAAACAAAGGGCGATCGCTTTTCGTTTACTGAACAAAAATCAAGCTATTGATGTATTTGAATATTTACCCACAGAAGTACAAGAAGAACTGATCAACTCTTTACATGATGCCCAAGTAGTACATCTTGTAGAAGAAATGAGTCCTGATGAAAGGGCATATTTATTTGATGAATTACCCGCAGGAGTTGTTAAACGTTTATTACAACAACTTAGCCCAGAACAAAGACAAGCAACAGCAACAATTCTTGGTTATCCTGAAGGTACTGCGGGCAGGGTAATGACAACAGAATATGTACGGTTGCGAGAAGGTTTAACTGTAGGTGAAGCGTTAAGCAAAATTCGTTTACAAGACGAAGATAAAGAAACAATTTATTATGCTTACGTCACCGATGATAACCGTAAATTAGTTAGTGTTGTTTCTTTGCGTCAGTTATTATTTACATTTCCCGAAGTCTTAATTAAAGATATTGCTAGTTCTCATGTTGTGAAAGTGAAAACTGAAACTCTACAGGAAGAAGCAGCCCGCATTATGCAACGTTATGATTTAATTGCCATGCCTGTGGTGGATAGGGAAGAGAGATTAGTCGGGATTATTACCATTGATGATGTCATTGATATTTTAGAAGAAGAAGCTACAGAAGATATCCAAAAATTAGCTGCTGTGAGTGGCGATGAAGAAGCTTTGTCTCCTCCTCATGTTACCATTCGTAAACGGTTGCCTTGGTTATTAGGTATCATGGCATTGTACATCGGTGCGGCTAGTGCGATCGCTCCCTTTCAACAAGTTATTGCGGCTGTACCGGTTCTAGCTGTAATTATGCCCATATTTTCTAACACCGGGGGAACTGTCGGTATTCAAGCCTTAACCGTGACTATTCGCGGTTTAGGTGTAGGAGAAGTAACAGCAGAAGATACTGGTAAAATTCTCCGCAAAGAACTTTTAGCAGGTTTAGGAACAGCTATTGCATTAGGTGTAACAATGATCGCCCTATCTCTTATTTGGGCAAAACCGAATGAAAGATGGGTAGCTTTAGTTGCCGGCACAGTCATGGCAACGAATACAATGGTGGCGGTGAGCTTGGGAACCTTGCTACCAATGGGATTACAAAGGCTAAAATTAGATCCAGCTTTAATGAGTGGTCCATTAGTAACCACCATGCTGGATACTATCGGTTTTGTCACCTTCCTGAGCATAGTTTCTATTGCTTTGAAAGTCTTTCATTTACCAACTTAAAGGTTTGGTCATTGGTAATTGGTAATGGGTAATTGGTAATTGTTCATGACTACTGCTAATTACCTCAAAAATCCCAAATCCAAAATCTAAAATCTAAAATCCAAAATCTAAATGCCTACAACTACTTGGAATCGTCATCACATTCTTTCTTTATCTGACTTCGCAACGGATGAATATAATGCGGTTTTACAAACTGCGGCTTCATTTAGAGAGGTTCTATCACGCAGGACTAAAAAAGTACCCACTTTGCAAGGACAGGTAGTGACAAATTTATTTTTTGAACCTTCTACCCGCACCCGGAGTAGTTTTGAAATAGCTGCTAAAAGGTTAAGTGCAGATACCCTGAATTTTGCTGCGGCTACATCTTCCATGACTAAAGGAGAAACAATATTAGATACCGCTAAAACCTATTTAGCAATGGGTACAGATATTATGGTAATTCGCCATAAAGAAGCAGGAGTACCCCAGGCGATCGCCCAAGAAATGGATCGTTTAGGTGAAAAAGTCAGTGTCTTAAATGCAGGTGATGGACAACATGAACACCCATCTCAAGCATTATTAGATTTATCTACAATTTGTAGTTTAATTAATCCCGAAAAACCGAGAATCGAATTATTAGCAGGTAAAAAAATTGCCATTGTTGGCGATATTTTACATTCTCGCGTTGCCCGTTCTAATATTTGGAGTTTAACCGCCAGTGGTGCAGAAGTGCATTTAGCAGCACCTCCCACATTATTACCTAAATTCTTTGCTGAATATTTACAAGGTACAGCAAATGCAGAACGTTTATTTATCCATTGGCAACTAGAACCAGCTTTAGAAAATGCTGATTTTGTGATGACATTGCGTTTGCAAAAAGAACGAATGACAGCCCATTTATTACCCAGTTTAAGGGAATATCATCAATTATTTGGAATTACTAGAAATCGGTTGAAAGCCTGTAAATCAAATGTGAAAGTTTTGCATCCTGGTCCAGTTAATAGAGGTGTAGAAATTAGTTCAGATTTAATGGATGATCCTGAATTTAGTTTAATTCAAGATCAGGTGACTAGCGGTGTAGCTGTGAGAATGGCATTGTTATATTTTATTGGTGGTGGTAGGGGTTAGCAAAAGAGAGTTAAGGCGGTTAGTTAGGTGTTTTTATGGTATCTAACTTTCACCTTAATTTTTACCCACATTCCGCACTTCATCAAGTTTTCTAGTGCTTCAGATATAAATAATATGTGTATTTACATAATTTATGCGGTTTTGCACACCATACTCATGTGCCGTTTGCGTCAGTCCTGCATTAATAACTAGGGGTTGCTGAGAAAGTCTTTCCGTGAGGGCATAGGAGTCAGGAGTCAGGAGTCAGGAGTCAGGAGAAGATTTGAAAATTTCTTTGCCATCTCTTGAAATCCCAAAAAATGCACACTTTTTCCG
>NZ_BJCE01000106.1:0-18216 GCF_005402885.1 Sphaerospermopsis reniformis | reverse complement strand
GTCAAAAAGGTAGGGAGCATCCCAAATGTGTAAGTTTATTTTTATCTAAGAACAGAAAATTATCCCAAGCTTGATATGATTGAACCGCAAAGGACGCAAAGTACACAAAGGGAAGAGAGTTAAAGAGAGTTTTTGGAGTTGCGAAGTGTATTTTTTCAAAATTGGGATGCTCCCAAAAGGTAGTCCCCAGTCACCAGTCCCCAGTCACCAGTCACCAGTCCCCAGTCCCCAGTCCCCAGTCCCCAGTCCCCAGTCCCCAGTCACCTAGTTGCATCAGTAGTGGAGGTTTTCATTTTTTGTGTTATAACCCACTCAGAAAATGAATTTAGACAGTAACGATTATATGGAACTAGACAAATTAACCAGGTTTAAAGAGTACGGTGAGTTTATCCTCCGCAAAATTGACTCTGTACCCCAACGCCCCTCCCAACAAGAAGATTGGGTTCCTACTAGCCTTGATGACTGTCTGGTGCGCTTGCGAGAAGCTGCACAGAAGACTGTGGAAATGGCCACTTCCCCGGTGAAAATTGGTGTGATGGGTGAGTTTAGCAGTGGTAAAAGTTTACTGTTAGGAAGTTTAATTGGTTTTGCGGATGCTTTACCTGTAAGTGAAAACCCGACTACGGGAAATGTGACTGCTATTCATATTAAACCACAAGAAGGTTTTGCTACAACAAAAATAGATAATTACACCGTTGAGTATTTATCTCATGAAGGGGTAAACGAGTGTTTACATTTCATGTTATCAGAAGCAAATCGTCGCGCTGTGGCTGCTGGTTTACCAACTTTACAAGTTACTAAAATTAAAACTGGTAAAGATATTTCTCTTTGGTGTGAGGAAGCTTGGAAGAGTTCCAATAATTTAGAATTACGCTATTTATTGCGTGAGTTAGTATTATTTTTGCGGGCTTATCAAGCTTATGGTGAGGCTTTGTGTGGTAAGCATTATCATATTGATGCAGCAACGGCAAAGGAAGGATTACAATTAATTGATTTGCCGATGGCGATTCAAACTTTGAGATTTGATGATTTACCGCCGGCACATATTCGTTTACCGAATGCACCCCAAGTTCTGCAAACTCAATTATTACAAAATAGTTTTTACCTGATTCGTAGAGTTGATATTGAAGTCAAAATATCAAGGGAAATTTGGGATTTAACCGGGGCGGAAGAATTTGTTTTGTTAGATTTTCCCGGTTTAGGTGCGGCTAATTCTGGTGCGCGAGATACATTTTTATCATTGCGAGAATTGGCACAGGTGCAAACAATTTTAGTTTTATTAAATGGTAAATCACCGGGAAGCGATCGCGCCAACAAAATATTTACCATGATGCAGCAACAACGCCCCGGACAAGATTTAAAAGATTTAATTCTGGTTGGTGTGGGACGTTTTGATCAATTACCTTTAGAAAGTGAAGGTGGAGAAAGAATTTTAGATTTTTTAATTGAAGATCATCCTAATTCCCAACCTTTACAAACAGAGGTAGTTTTTCAAAAATTAAAAGTTCTGCAAACTATTATTGATGGTGCAGAGGCTTTTACTACTCAAAAAGATCGCATTGTTTTATTATCGCCCTTGTTAGGTTTATCAGAATTAGCCAAACGTTCTACAAAAGTCAAAGCTGGTTCAGAAGAATTTTTAGCTAATTTAGATTATCCTGATTATTTGGAACGTTCCAAGAAATTACAAGAAAAATGGGGTAAACTCAGCGATAAACTTTTAGAAAATGAACCTCGTAATTCTCTAGGTAAACAGTTAGGTTATTTTGCCCAAGATGGGGGTGTTAGTAAACTGCGGGACTTGATTCAAAATCATGTTAATACCCATGGTTTAAAACAATTATATGAGGATACTCGCAGGGCGGCGGATGTGATTCATCAACAACAAGAACAACTGAAATATATCCTGGCAGAAATTCATGAACAAGGTATACCTACAGCAGATAGTCCAGCTTTAATGGAGTTACGTTTGGCAATTGAAAGTTTAGATAAAACCTACAGAAACTTTCAAAAAGACTTGGGTAAAGAACCACTCAAAGATAGACGGGGAGTGGTTGTGAGTGATGTGATCAAAGATGAATTAACCTATAGGATTCTCAATTGGAGTCAGTGGACATTGTTATTTAATAAATGTCAAAATGGGACAATTGCTTTAGCAGAATCTAAAGGTGCAGCAGGTAAATTATTTGAACGGGGAAATAGAGTAAATAATTCTATTCCTAGCAAAAGTGATGATTTTTATCCAGAGTTTGAAAAAAGCGTTAAAGAATTAGAAGAATTTGCCCGCGATCGCATTCGTCAAGCTGTAGTAGACTTGTTGAATAAATTAGCCCATCAAGTAGTATTAGAACGGGAGAAAATTCAAACAATTCTTAATCCAGAAATGGAAGAATTGATAGAAGATAACTTTGGAGTTGAAGCCGCAGATTTATTTTATAAACTGTTGTTAGGATGTGATCCAAATCAGTGGAAAGAAGCAATTGTTGGAGAAATTAATAATCAAGATAAATCCATTTCTCCTGATATGATGTTTCCCCTAGCGCGACGGGATGAAAAACACAGTATTGGACAAATATTTGATTGGTCTCCTGAAAGAAATCAAACCTCATCTCGTGCTGCAAATCATCAACTTTTTGTATTAAGATTGCGGGATGAAATTACAGCTAGTGCTAGTTTACATCTCGTGCAATACGTGAGTGAAGTTAATCAACAAGTGAATGCAGAATTAGAAGGAATTTTAGATCAAATAATTCCCAGTTTGCAAAACCTGTCTAAAAAAGATGAACTACTCAGATATATTGCTGCTGGAGACTCAACCCCAGAATTAGCAATTCCCACTTGGTTAGAAATTCTTGCGGATATTGCATCAATTAATGAGAGTGATATTTATGAGTATATTTAGCTGAAGAAGGGAACAGGGAATAGGGAATAGGGAACAGGGAATAGGGAACAGGGAACAGGGAATAGGGAACAGGGAACAGGGAATAGGGAACAGGGAACAGGGAATAGGGAACAGTAAATAGATATCAGTATTAGGTTGTTTTCCGCGTCTACCAATTACCAATTACCAATTACCAATTACCAATTACCAATTACCATAATTAATTTATGCCTGTGGAAATTATACTTCCACCCAAACATCAACTACGAGTTAAAGAAAATCAAAGTTTGGATTTACCTGCTATCCAAATTGTCGCCACTAATAGTAATATTCCCCATATCTCTCGCATTACTTGTAGCGTCAAAGGAACACCCATAGAATTAGCAGCGGAAATTCAACAAACTTATAAACATTTTAACTCTGCTACACCCCAAAAAATCTCTAATTTGTGTCAATTAGGACAATATCCTTATCAGTTAGAGAAACCTTTAAACGAAACAGTCAACTGTGATTTACAGGTGATTGTTGAGTATTTTGATTCTGATGCTACCGGAAAACCGATATTATCTATTAAGAAAAATATGGGTGTTTCCTGTAATCTTTGGTTTACACCTGATTTTCAATCAATAACTCACAAAACCATAACTAACCATAAAACTATGAATCCTTTTGAATTAGATACCTATCTCAATAAATTAAGTCAACAATTGAGTGAAAAACTCAATGAAAAACCCAAAAAAAGATTTCCGGGTTGGTTTGCGGTAGATTTTGGAACTTCTAATTCTACAGTGACACTTTTTGATCCCATTGAAGTACCTATTGCGGAAGTTTTACCCAGAGAACAAGAATTAAGATTGCGTCAAAGATTAGCAGAGTGGTTAAATTCTCCTGCTAATTTAGCTTTACCAGATATCGGTGTGAACGAGTGGGAAAAGTTCATTGCTAATATTAGTAAAAACTTAGAAATTGAACCAGAAGAATTAAGCGAAGTTTTTGAAAATGATAACAAAGAACAATTTTTAGAAGCTATTCGCCAAATTGAATTATGTTTAGGGAATAGTGACAGATTTCGCCGTGCTGTTAGCAAAAAACTTTATCAGATATATCATGAAGTTTTTCGTGTTCCTACGTTAGAATCACAAAATTTGATTCCTGTCGTTTTGGATATTAACAGACGGGAAACAGAAATTCCCAGCGAAATGGAAGTATCCCAAGTTGAACCTTTAAAATTGCAAATGGGGAGAGAAGCAAGAGACAATAGAAAAAAAGCCATTGCCCAAGGTACAATCACTTCAGTTAAAGATATAATCAGCAGATTTCATCACTCACCCAAACGTTATTTTGGACAAAATCGCACCTTCCCAGTCATGTTAGATGACTCAGAACATAACATCCAAGTTAACCAATTAATTCAAGCAGCATGGGCGCATTTAATTGAATTAACAGAAGATTATCGTCAACGTGCCAGAAGAAGATTTTCCGAAGGAGATTTATTAACAGGAGTTTTCACCTATCCCACCGTTGCACCTCCAGTAGTGAGAAAAGAAATTAAAGCATTAGTCGAAGAATTAGGAATAGATGATGTCCAAACAGCTTATGATGAAGCGGTTTCTGTAGCTATCTTTTTTCTTTGGCGAGAATTTGGCGGAAATTTAAATATTGGTATTGAATCTTTTAAAACTCGTTGTCGGCAAGAAAAAAATAAATGGTCACAAAATGTTTTAGTTTTAGATATTGGTGGAGGTACAACAGATTTAGCATTAATTGAACTCACATTAGAAGATAAAACTCCATTTTTTGCAGATCATGAAGATCGGGGTTTAGGTGGAAGATACTATAAACTTACCCCGAAATTATTAGGTTCTTCAGGACATTTACAATTAGGTGGTGAATTAATTACCTTACGCATTTTTAGACTTTTAAAAGTTGCGATCGCTGATTTTCTCTTAACAGCAATAACTAACGGAGACATCGAAAGCGATAAACTAGAAGATTTAATCAACTCAGAATTAAACGAACGCTTTTTAGAAGAAGGCAAATTTAAAAGCGGTAGTTTATTAAAATGTGTAGATAAAGAAAATCCTGAAGGTGATGTTGCTTTCAAAGATGCTTTAGATACAGCCGAAAAAGTCTTACCAACCCGATGGCAACAAGCACCCCAACGCCTCCAAACATTTTACACTCTTTGGGATTATGCCGAAGCTGCTAAACTCAAATTAGGGCAAAAATTACCAGGAGATGGTTCTTTATTAACCTTCACCCTTTCCGAACAACAAATTAGTGAAATCCTTGCCCAAAGTGCAGTTAAATTCCAAATTATTATCCCCGATGCTATCTCTATAACCATAGATAGTCAACAATTTGAACGGGCTGCAATTTCGGCTATTAAAGAAGCAATAGGTATTGCTAAAGGTTTGATGGAAAGCCGTTTAAATGCAGACAATAAACAAAAAGTAGATTGGTTAATTCTTTCTGGTAAAACTTGCAATTTAGATTTAGTGCAAAAACAAATTTACCAAGAATTTAGTAAATCTCCTTATTTTGTTTGGAATCCAGAACGGATTACCTTTGTTTTAGAATTTACCAAATTAGCAACTTCCGCAGGTGCTTGTTATGCGGAAAAATTAAGAAGATTAAGATTTGATCCCGAAGAATCAAAAAATTTATTGCGTAAAGGTGCAAACCAACTAGAAATAAATGTCAAAAACCTATTTTATTATCTACCGTGCAACTTTAAACGCAAAACCCAAAGTAACGAACTATTAGGAATATTCAACGCTGGACAAGAATTATATCAACTTGCAGCCTGGGAAAGTGTAGCTAAAGTGCGGACAAATTGGCAAGGTATCCAATTAACAAATATTATCTATCGTCAAGACTATGAAGATGGAGAATTGCGTTTATGGGGTAGCTTTGACGGTAAAACTTTAATGGAGAAATTAGGAATGGAAGAACCAGAATTTCTCAAAAAAATTAAAGTCCAATTTGAAATTGATCAAACTTTGCAATTTAGTGTTTTACTCTGTCAAGGGAATCCCCATTATTTAATAGATGAGAAGGGAATAGATATCAATTCTGTGATTTACAAGGAATCAGAAACAACTGATTTATTCACCGATGGAAAATTAAAATGGAATATTGCCATTGAACAACCTCATCAAGATTTAAAAGATGGTGATATTGCCGTCAACGTATTAGAATCAGCAACAGTAGATCAACCAAATGCTTATCATTTAGTATTTGCAGTTGATAACAATCAAAATCCCAAACTGGAAACATTTCACTATTTACAAGATGGTGTTAATGAACCAGGAAAAGGGTTAATTAGTAATCCTTTACCACCATTCCCCCAAAATGGTCAACACACCTTTTATATTTATCAAACAGATAGCGAAACCAACACTAAAAAATGGATACGCATCGGCGCACTTAGTAAACCAGAAATCACCACAGATTACCCTTGTCAATATCATGTTACACTCGACAATCAAGGTATATTAAGAATGCACGCTGGTGAAGTACCTTATTGGACATCAACTAATCAAGAATGTTTACAAGAAGAAGGATGTGTTTATCGTGCAGAATTAGAATTACAACCTAATGAGATAGATAAAGAACGCGATCCTTTCTGTGGAATACATTAAATCAATTGATAATTGACAATTAACAATTGATAATTGTTTGATTTACAGCAGTTTTCATGTCTTCAGACCACAGTCAGGGCGAAGCATTCGGATGATAGTCTTAGGTAAAAACCGATAATTAATTGTCCGAATGCTGATGCTTCCAGCACCCTTCGCGAACGCCCCTACATTGTTGACACGAAACCTAAATCAAAATGTGGTTTATTTACCTGAAAATAGCTGTAAGGTTGAAACCTCTTCTTTTAAGGGGAATAAGAGAGAAAAACCTTTTCAATTTTCTGCCTTCACTTCAAATTAAATATAATTGTCGATTGTCAATTATTGAATTTCCTCCTGACTCCTCAAATATTTTCTTGCCATGATGCAACATCTACAACAATTATTAGCAACAGAAAATTCTCAAATTTCTCAATTATTAAAATTGAGTTTATACGGATTACAAGCTACTTTAAATCAAGCCCGGATAGAGTATCCAAATGATCCAGGTAATGATTTATGTGAAAATGTCATTCTAGAAATTCACAATCTTTTAGAACCTGAAGTAATTACAGAAAGTCCAGAAAATGTAGTTATTGATGAAGCTAAACCTGAGCAATTATTAAATGTATTAAATGTATTAAATGAACTCAGGGAAGTTTTTAATACAGATTTAGAATTAAATTTTTATCTAGGAAATGCACCCCTACAAAGTCAAAATGATGGTGATTTATGGAATGAAATTCACCGCAAATTGTTAAGAGTTCCTGAAGATTTAGCCACAAATTGGAAAAAACGCGCTTTAGAAATGGCGCAAAAAGTCGGTGCAACAGAAGATTATATAAATATTGAACACTTCCCTTTTGTGCGGGATGAAATTATTTATCCTGGTTTAAATGGTACTGTTCAAGCTAAAGGTTTATGTTTGTCAAAAAAAGCGTTTTTTAAATCAGAAATTGCTCCGTTATATAATTCAGAAGATTTGCAATTATTAGCAGGATTTTTACTTTTATATACTAAATTTATAGAGATAGATCCTGATTTACATCATGCTTTAAAAAGTGTATTTAGTTTTGATGTTGTTTCCTTAAAATCCCAACCAGAACAACGTCAACTTTATTTAGAAGTATTGAGCGATCGCCTACAACGCACTCAAAAAACTGAAGAAAACACTGATCCCATCATTAATCTACGAGCTTGGATTGACATGGATGAAGCCATACATTCCCTAGTGTTTGTTCCCCCAGCAGAACGTTATTCCTGGTGGGGAAAACTACAACAAGAATCACGACGTATATTGAAAAAAGTAGCCAATAAAGCCATAAAAGCCAGTCATGATGTGAAAATTAGACAATTATCAGGACTTTATGCTGATATTTGCGCGTATTCCAAAGATGATGTACAGCTAGATCATGGTGGAACACCTGGAGAAGTATTAACTTGTTTGCGGTTATACACACGAATCAATCAAGAAGAACATCCGGGGCGGGTGCTATTTCGATCCTTACGATGAAAACCGCAATACCATATAATTACTTCTGTTTACTGCATATCAGGTGTAGGAGTGGGTGAAGGAGTAGGAGTAGGAGTTGTAGGAGTGGGATCAGGTTTAGGAGTGGAAGGAGAAGGGGTTTGTTGGGCTAATAGAGTTTGTTGTGTGTTTGCAGCTTGAAACTGTTTGGGTATTGCAATCACCGCAGCAGTTCCCAAAAATGCTAATAAAGCTAAGGGTGCTAAGTGTCTCATATTGTGATTCCTGTCAAGACTTATGCCACCCTATTTTGAAAAATTATCAACTTCTCTATATCTTGCTATAGGTAGCCTTACTGATGTTTCTTTAGGTAGAAAAACACATTTTCAAAAAGTTATAAATTTGCTGTTTCAGGAAGATGTAAAAAATAATTTTACATCTATGGATCTCTGCAACCACAAGATAATATACTAATTTCAAAAGTTGGAAAAGACAAAATTGATTATTCAATTTCTGTAAGCATTCAGCTATCAGTCGTCAGCAGTCAGCTTTTGAGGTTTACGCCAGAAATACCTATTTGATGATTAACAAATTTCTTAAACATTCTGACTCCTGACTCCTGACTCCTTACCAATTTCTAAGCTTATTCACCACCAGAGAAAAACAAAGGTAACACAAAAGCAGCAATAATTCCCAACAAAACAAACACCTCAATAATTCTCAGAACCAAATTACTTTGCATTAACTGATTAAATTTCTCACTCAAATTATTAGGAAAATTACCCCACCAACCACGCAACCGACTAAACCAATTTTTTGGACTATCTTCTGGGCGAAATTGCCATGAAAACATTGATAATAACAAAGGCGCACCACCCACCTTAGCAGACATTAAAAGATGAATGGCTAAACAACAAACCATGATCACCCAAGCTGTTAAATGGAAATAATACCAAATATGATCCAGTTCCCCTACCGGTAGCCATTCTTCCTTCATCATTCTGCCAGATACAACTGCTAAAACTGAAGCAATTAGCATCAAAGTATTTGCTAAACGTTGCAGACTCACCCACCAAATTGGTTTATTAAATTGTGAGAGTTTTTGGATAGAATCTTGTTGTAATAACCGCCTTTCACCAGCATGAAAGCTATAGAGAGCGAAAGCAGGTAATAACAGTAAAAAGAATAAACCCGCAGTACCATGAATACCCTGAATTGGGTCGATTTTAGGAATGGGAAGTTTACCGAATCTTTGATCAAAAGTGTTATAAACTAAGAATCCGGTGATAATAGCTGCAATGACTAAAATGCCATTGACACCGTGTATAATACGTAATAACAGAGGTTGATAGGGTGCTGAACGAGTCATAAGTTAATTTTAAGTATTTTTGAAACTACTGTTTTTAGTGTAAGTATGCCACAAAAATATATAATATCCTAGACTATACCTATAAAGTACCCAATTCATGTCCGAAACTTTGCATCTTACAGGATTTATCAAAGGAGTCACCTATAAACCCTATTTAGGTGAGAAATTACAGGAAATAACTATAGATAATTTTGATGTAAATAAAGCTAGTGCTTATGGATTGATAAAATCCCCAATAACTGAAATTGCTTATTCCAAATGGGTTTCACCTAAAAGAACTAGAAGTTATCCATTTGCAAGAATGTATAATACATATAATTCCTCGAAAATCATAACTATAATTCCTCTAATTAAAGATGAAGGTAAAGATGGAGACAGAGATTTAATTCAATATTCTACTATTTCTTGGATGAACCTACTAAATATTTATATTGTACTTGCTTATTATGAAAAAGCAGAGAAGAGTAATAAAAAAGGACAAGATACCAAAAATAAATTGACTAATCAAAAATTTAATAATGAATTTGTAAACTATCAAATTGAGGAAATACTCGCATATCGTCAAAGTGCTTTACATTGGAATAAAAATTTATTTGAGCAAAGATTTGTATCAATTTTTGAAAAAGCCTTGGATTCCTATGATTCAATTTCTCATAAAACTGGAGTTTTGGTTCACTCAAGAGAAGGTATGGATAAGTATTTACAAAAAATTACCAATGAATTTGCAGAGTTTAAAAATATTTCTTTAAAAAATTCACATAATGCTAGTAAACGGGAATCAATGACTTCTCATCAACTGGAATATTTAGCCGATGGGTTAAAAGCAACTTTTAGCATTGAGAACTATTTAGGAGGAGTTTACTATTTAACTGCTGACGAAATCTTTTTTGATAATGATACTTATGTAATCCAAGAATCTAAAAACTCTTCAAAAGATTCTTTCCCTAAACTTAGTGACATTCAGGATGGTTTATTTAAGCTAATTCTATTTTCTAACTTAGATTCTTTAAAATTAGATGGTAAACCAGTTAATTTTGTAACCACATTAAAACTTACAGGTAAAAATATAGTTGGTGATATTATTTTACCAGATGCTACGACGCAAGAATTAGAAATTTTCTTAGCAGCTAATAGGAATAATTTTAAACCTAAGCAAAAAGGAATCATTAGAAAGTTAGTTACAGAATCGGAAAATAATGATAAAATAAAAATCCAAATCTCTTCTAATTTTGCAATATAATTTTATCATGATTAAAAGTCCTCTCCGCTATCCCGGTGGTAAATCAAGAGCAATCAAACAAATAGCCCAACATTTACCAACAAACTTTACAGAATTTAGAGAACCCTTAGTAGGAGGTGGTTCTGTCTTTATTTACCTCAAACAAACCTACCCTAACTTAAAAATTTGGATCAATGATTTAAACAGAGAACTATATTTATTTTGGCATATTGCCCAAAATGATTTATCTAAATTAGTCGCCGAAATTCGTCATATCAAAGAAACCGAGAAAGATGGAAAAAAGCTATTTAAAGAATTAACTAATATAGAAGATATTAATAAATTGGAAGACTTAGACAGAGCAGTACGTTTTTTTGTCCTCAACAGAATTACCTTTTCAGGAACAATAGAATCAGGTGGTTTTTCCCAAGAAGCATTTCATAAAAGGTTCACAGATTCATCAATAGAAAGACTAGAAAAATTAGCTGATATTTTAACACCCGATATTAAAATTACAAACTTAGATTACAGCGAACTATTAAAAGCAGAAGGTAAAGAAGTATTTATATTTCTAGATCCGCCATATTTAAGCAATAAACACTCCAAACTATATGGAAAAGATGGAGACTTACATACTAAATTTGACCATCAAAAATTTGCAGATCATTTAAAAAACTGCCCTCACAAATGGTTACTCACCTACGACGACTCAGAAGAAGTACATCAAAACTTTACCTGGGCGAAAATTAGCCAATGGGAACTACAATATGGCATGAACAACTATAAACAAAAAACAGCCGAAAAAGGACAAGAACTATTTATTATTAACTACATCCTACCCAATGCATAACTATCTCTTCTTCTCTTCTTCTCTTCTTCTCTTCTTCTCTTCCTTCGTGTCCTTCGCTTATATGCCTTCGGCACGCTTCGCGAACGTGGTTCATTCCTGCAAACTTATTGTAGTAATAAAAAATAATCTTATAATTCTTCGCGCCTTTCCTCCTTAGCGCCTTTGCGCGAAACAAAAAACCTACAACTAAAACAAAACCCCCATTTTTAGGTAAAATCACACACAGCCTAATTACAAAACCCCGAAAATGACAAACTTACCAGATCCTAATATTTGGTCAAACCTACTCAAACAATTATTAGAACACCAATCATTATCCCGCACCCAAGCAGCAGAACTGATGCAAGGATGGATCAACGAAACCATCCCCCCAGAACTATCGGGAGCAATATTAACAGCATTGCACTTTAAAGGCGTTTCTGCCGAAGAACTCACAGGAATGGCAGAAGTATTAAAATCTTTATCTGTTCAAACTACACACGATAACAGCCAAAACCCCATCCCCCTAGTTGACACCTGTGGCACTGGTGGAGACGGCGCATCAACCTTTAATATTTCCACCGCCGTCGCCTTTGTTACTGCTGCTGCGGGTGTACCAGTCGCTAAACATGGTAGTCGTTCCGCTTCCAGCTTAACCGGTAGCGCCGACGTTTTAGAAGCTTTAGGAGTCAACCTCAACGCACCCAGCGAAAAAGTGCAAGCAGCAGTGAAAGAAGTGGGAATCACCTTTTTATTTGCCCCTGGATGGCATCCCGCACTGAAAGCCGTTGCCCCACTGCGGAGAAATTTAAAAGTGCGGACAGTATTTAACTTACTCGGACCCTTAGTCAACCCCATGCGCCCCACAGGGCAAGTAATAGGAGTATTTGATCCCAAATTAATCGAAACCATCGCCCAAGCATTAAACCAGTTGGGAACAGATAAAGCGATCGTATTACATGGGCGAGAAAAATTAGATGAAGCCGGGTTAGGGGATATAACTGATTTAGCGGTTTTATCTGAAGGGAAAGTACAGTTAACCACCATCAACCCCGAAGCCGTAGGAATCACACCAGCACCCATTACAGCCTTAAAAGGTGGGAATGTACAAGAAAACGCCGAAATTTTAACCAACGTCCTTAAAGGAAAGGGAACTCAAGCCCAACAGGATGCAGTGGCGCTAAATGCTTCTTTAGCGTTGCAGGTTGCGGGTGCAGTTCCCTTATTAAATCATGGTCAAGGTGTGACAGTAGCTAAGGAAATTCTACAAAGCGGTAGCCCCTGGAAAAAGTTGGATCAGTTAGTTGAATTTCTGGGGGATTAGATTCGTCTGAGTGGTGTTGGGGACGAAATTCTACAACATCCCGTTTGATGGTAACGTCATATTTACCAAAAAAATCATGTCCTAACAATCCCGTTTCCAATTCTGCACCAGCGATCGCCACAGGAACTTGACTAACCTTTACCCCACCCACTTCCATAGAATCAAGATAGCCAACCGGAAACTCCACACCCTTAGCACTCACAGTATTAGCTTTAGCAATAGCCACAGGCACAACACCTAAAGCCTGTGCTACATCTTGAGTAATTACAGAACCACTAGCGCCGGTATCCACAATCATCTCAAAACGCTGCCTACCATTAAAGGTAACTTCCACAATGGGAGTGCCACCAACTCGTCGTTTAATTGGTGCTATGAACACCAGATTATTATAGGCTGTAGTTTCCGCAGCCGGGAAAATCGGATCTGGAGGGGGTAGAGGTTGTACCTTGGCAACAGGAGTAGGAGTTGAATAACGTTGTATTTTGGGTTTTGTTTGGGGAACAGCCACAACTACCTGTTGATCAGGTGCTACGGGAGATGCTAACCTACTGGAGTTAGCTTTTTGTTTAGCTAATTTAATTTGACCCTGGTATTCAGCAATTTTTCTTTGAGCAAAAGGAAAATTAGGACTGTCTCGCCCCACCTGTTTCAAGAGAGCGATCGCATCCTCAAACCTACTCGCCACCAGATGCCAATCATCTGGAGATTGAGCAGATTTACTGATACTCACAGCACCAGTAGCTTTATCCAGTGCCAATTCTAATGGACTGGTTTGTGTACTTTGTTCTAATTTTGGTTTTGGTTTGGCTGATAATGACGCTGGTTGCTTCATTGGCGGCTGTATCGCTGCCAAATTACCAACAGGTATAGATGGTTGACTACCACCAACCCCCGTTGTCTGTTTGTTGTCACTACAGGCAACATTCAAAACCACCAGACTACCGGAAACAAAAATTAGGGCTGCGCGGGATAAAGAAGACTCAAGCATAGTTACTTTCAGGTTAACCGCCCTGGCTCTCTCCAAGTGTACCGCCCCACACAAAAATATGCTCCAGGCTTTATGATTTAATTGGTTATTTGATATTTAACCCAAGTTGCTAGTGATAACTGTTTTTGTATAGCATAATAAACGGTCTTTTGTAGGTGATTCATGATTGGTGACTGGGAAAGATTTTTACCAATTACCAATTACCAATTACCAATTACCAATTACCAATTACCAATTCCCCATTCCCCATTACCTATTATTTATGTCTTTATCTGATGCAATACCCGCTTTACTTGTCTTAGCAGATGGAACAGCTTATCATGGTTGGTCCTTCGGCGCTATGGGAACCACTGTCGGCGAAGTGGTGTTTAACACCGGCATGACTGGATATCAAGAAGTATTAACAGATCCCAGCTACACAGGGCAAATTGTTATTTTTACATATCCCGAATTAGGTAATACTGGCGTTAACCCCGAAGATGAGGAATCAATTAAACCTCATGTCAAAGGAGCGATCGCCCGCAATATCTGTCACAAACCTAGTAACTGGCGCTCTACCCAATCTTTACCAGATTACCTCAAACAGCACCACATCCCCGGTATTTTCGGTATCGACACCCGCGCCCTCACCCGCAAAATTCGGATGTATGGCGCTATGAATGGTGGTATTTCTACATCTATACTAGATGAATCTGAATTATTAGAACTGGTGCAAGCTGCTCCCAACATGACAGGATTAAATCTGGTGCGGGAAGTCACCACCCCAGAAGTTTATGAATGGTCCGAAGCTACGACAGAAGTTTGGGAATTTAACCCAGAATCTGTAGCTAAGATTGGGGAAAAGTTCACAGTTGTTGCTTTAGACTTTGGCGTAAAACGCAATATTTTGCGGCGGTTGGCTAGTTATGGCTGTCGCGTGATTGTTGTTCCTGCCAATACACCAGCAGCGGAAATTCTTAAATATAATCCAGATGGGATTTTCCTCTCCAACGGACCCGGTGATCCAGCAGCAGTCACAGAAGGCATTAGTACCGTTAAAGCACTGCTAGAAAGTCAAAAACCCATGTTTGGTATTTGTATGGGACACCAAATTTTAGGTCATGCTTTGGGCGCAGAAACCTTTAAGCTAAAATTTGGGCATCGTGGTTTAAATCAACCAGCGGGTTTACAACAAAGGGTAGAAATCACCAGCCAAAACCACAGTTTTGCTATTGATCCGGATTCATTACCATCAGCAGTGGTAGAGGTTAGTCATCTGAACTTAAACGATCGCACTGTTGCAGGGGTACGTCACAAGTCTCTACCAGTGTTTTCTGTACAGTATCACCCAGAAGCTAGTCCAGGACCCCACGATGCTGATTACTTATTTGAGCAATTTGTGCTAGAAATTCAAACAGCACGTCAAACAGCGATCGCTTAAGTTAATCAACAATAAAAATGGGTAATGGGTAATGGGTAATTGGTAATTGGTAATTGGTAATTGGTAATTGGTAATTGGTAATTGGGTTATTTATCTTTTTCCCAGTCACCAATCCCCAATCCCCAATCCCCAGTCACCAATCACCAATCACCAGTCACCAATCACCAGTCACCAGTCACCAACCTAGACAACATAAGTCAAAACCATCTATACTTGAGCGTTTACTTTCAGTCAAGAGGACGAGGAGGGAGTTATTGCTGAACCACTGAATCTAACCGTAAGCCTGAGAGGTACTCGCGAAGTCCGGGATAGCTGCCAGCTATTCCGCCTCACAGGTCTGTTAGATGCTTTTTCTGAACCTACATTTCGCAAGGTACTGTCTGGAAAGATTGATGAAGGTCCAAAGCACATAATTCTGGATCTCTCACAAATCGACTTTGTTGATAGCTCTGGTTTGGGTGCGCTGGTACAACTAGCCAAGCAAGCTCAAACCGCCGAAGGCACTTTCCAAATTGTCACCAATGCCCGCGTTACTCAAACGGTCAAGCTTGTTCGCTTAGAAAAGTTTCTCGCCCTACAAACTACAGTTGATGCGGCTCTAGAAAACATCAAGTCGTCTTGATTGCTTGACCACAAAAAATCAATTTAGCTATCCCGATGAGCAGTAGGAAGGTGAGGAAGTTAAAGAAAATATGAAGAATATATTAATTCTCCATCTTCCTCATCTTTCCCAACTCCTCAAAATAGCCACTAGACCTATATTTTCAGACTCACCAATCTCCCCAATCAGGAATTTATATAGTTTTAAGTAATATTTGTTAGTGTTGAATATGCTCGGTGTGCTATGATGGCATACTGCACAAAAAATAAATGTTCGTAAAGATAATCTTCCCAATATTTAGTAGGTCAAGGAATGATGAACAGGTGAATCCCCAGGAGGAAGAAGCAAAAAATGGAGGAGATGAAACTGTAATGCAGTATTCATCTGACATTCCAGCATTGTTGGTAAACACGACGCAATTACCCCAACCATTATCCCAGGCACAAGTACAACAAATTTCTCCTTCTGCCTTAGCTTACTTGGGGGATGCAATTTACGAACTATATGTTAGGATGTTTTTCCTGTGGCCACAGCAAAGGCCAGAAATTTACCATAGTTTGGTAGTAGCGCAGGTCAGAGCAGAAACACAAGCCCTACATTTGCGATCGCTGACTCCTAATTTAACGAGTAAAGAGTTAGAAATTGTCCGCCGAGGTCGTAATGCAGCCGCAGGCCGTCCCAAACGACTAAATCCCGAAATTTATCAACAGGCAACTAGTCTAGAAACTTTAGTTGGCTATCTATACCTCACCGATTACCCCCGTTTAACAGAATTGTTACAAAAACTCCATCTAGAGAAATAGTGAGTAGCTCAATCTCTTGATAGGAAAATCATTTGTAACGGTTCATAAAATTGAGGGAATGTCAATGCTCACCTATTTACTAAACTCAATAATCCCATGACTAACCAACCAAGAAAAATTAATCACGCTGGTGAAGCAAAACGCGGACAACCTATAAAAATCAAGGGTAAACGCGTTATTGCTAATCCTATTCGTACTCAAAGCAACGCAGAAGTTAAACCCATATCTCGCAAACCGCGTCCATCTCGTCAATCTTCCCAACCCTTACCAGAGAGCAAATCCACAGAAGACAGTGATCTCATCTACGGTCGTCATCCTGTATTAAGCGCATTAGAAAATCAGCGCAATCTCAATCGGATTTGGATTACTGCTCGTCTGCGTTATGATCCGCGATTTCATAATTTAATTCTCCAAGCTAAGGATAATGGTACAGTAATTGATGAAGTCGAACCTAAGCGTTTAGACCAAATCACTCAAGGAGCTAATCACCAAGGTATAGCAGCGCAAATTGCGCCTTATGCCTACATGGAATTAGATGATCTGATTACTCAAGCAAAATCAGTCACCGATCCAGTGATTGTTGTTGCTGATGGTATCACTGATCCTCACAATTTGGGGGCAATTATTCGCACAGCAGAAGCCATCGGCGCTCAAGGTTTAGTAATTCCTCAAAGAAGGGCTTCTGGAATCACCTCAACTGTGGTTAAGGTGGCCGCAGGTGCTTTAGAAAACTTTTCTGTAGCCAGAGTCGTTAACCTCAGCCGCGCTTTGGAACAACTTAAAGAAGCTGGTTTTTGGATTTACGGAACAGCAGCCTCTGGTAGCGAACCTGTACATACAGTAAAATTCAATGGACCTATCGTTTTAGTAATTGGTGCTGAAGGTGAAGGTCTGAGTATGTTGACACAACGATCTTGTGATGTTTTAGTCTCAATTCCCTTACAGGGTAAGACTCCTAGCCTAAATGCCTCAGTGGCAGCAGGGATGGCGCTTTATGAAATTTATCGCCAACGGTCGTTAAATACCCACTATCTTGATAAATTACATACATTTTCTTTGAAAAAATAAACCTAAAAGAGTATAAAGAAATGTAAAACTGAATCTATCTAACATATTCTTTAATACCCAGTATCACGTTTATAAATTGGTGAAAACCATGAAAACTATTTGGCATAACCTTAAGGAAGGGCTGATTAGCTTATCTAACGGTCTAGGCTTGGCTTGGTGGGTTGAAATTGTCACCCAGAATCCTCGTTGCACCTACTACTTTGGTCCATTTTTAAGCTCGGTGGAAGCGACATCTGCCAGTAAGGGCTATCTAGAAGATTTAGAAAACGAAGGAGCGCAAGGAATTATAGTCAATGTCAAGCGTTGTAAACCTTATGTTTTAACCATTGCTGAAGACCTGGGGGAAAGGATTGACCGTAAAGTAAAGCCTGCCTTTAGCGGTCAAGTGTAATACAAATCTATAGGCTGTCATCGTTCCTGAGTTAATTTTGAGTTAATTCTGGGAACGATGGGCTACAACAGCGGTCTGGGCGCTGTGGCCTGGGTACTGGGGACTGAGGACGGGTGACGGGGGGGTGGTTACTCTGGGAGTGAGGACGATAGCTGTGGAGCGGATGCGTTTGAGTGCTTGAGCTATACCATCGGAGACTGCGATCAACTAACATACGACCGCCACGTGGACC
>NZ_BJCE01000105.1:0-18283 GCF_005402885.1 Sphaerospermopsis reniformis | reverse complement strand
AAAAAGTGTGCATTTTTTGGGATTTCAAGAGATGGCAAAGAAATTTTCAAATCTCCTCCTGACTCCTGACTCCTGACTCCTGACTCCTATGCCCTCACGGAAAGACTTTCTCAGCAACCCCTATATAGACCATTATTCAGGAAGTTGTTTTTTCAAACTTTCCAAAGCAGACCAACGTCTATCAACCTGCTTTTCAGCACCACCAGCAGCAGTATTATCTAAAATACCCGGACAATTGCGATCGCACAATTGACGTTGAGGAATAGCTAAACACATTTGCTCATACAGCCATTCACTAGGATAAAAATAACCATCAGGTGAAAGCGTTTCTACTAAATCTTCCATAGCAACTTCCCTTTCTAAAGGCAAGTCTTCAACTTGATTAGCATTAGCATCTAACCAAATAATTTCTTTAGTATTAACAGCCAAACGTTGATTATATTGCTGCAAACAGCGGTTACAGGTACAAGTAATAATTGATTCTGCCTGACCAGAAACTTCTAAATAATTACCCTGATGCTGGACGCGGATAGTTCCACGCACAGGGGTTAAAGTTTCCAGTCCAGGCAGAGACTCGTTAACTTGAATTTCCTCTGTCCGTTCCGGGGCTTTGGTTAGCTGCGGAATAAAAATAGCGTCCATTATGATGAGTGAGATATCCTCACAAAAAATTATGGTTAATGATCAGCAAAATTGCTGATAGCTGATATAGGAATTCAGGAGTCAGGAGGAGGCAGTGCGGTGGACGAGTTCCCCGGCATAAAGCAACTGCCGTTCAGGAGTAAGAATGTTTGATAAATTGGTAGATTATCAAAATAGGGAGTTTAGGCGCAAGCTTTAAAAAGCTGACTGCTGACTGCTGATAGCTGAATACTTATCTTTGATTTTAGCTTTAATAGCCAGGATCTGTTGGTGGTTCAGTCGCAGGACGAACTACTAAATTACGATGGGGTTCTTTACCACGGCTAAAGGTTTCCAAATCAGGAAATTCCTTTAAAAAGCTGTGAACTTGTCGCCTTTCCGCTGAACTGAGGGATCTAATTTCCACTTCTCGTCCAGAAAAACGCACTTCTTGAGCCGCAGTTCTAGCTAAAGCAGTTATTTCCGCTTGTCGTCTGACACGGTAGCCATTCAACTCAATGGTATAAGATGTCTGCTCATGTTCTGGCTGATGCAAATTTAGTACCGAATTAGCTAGATACTGCATAGCATCTAACACTGAACCACCAGCACCAATCAAAACTTTGATTTGTTCTGGCATCAAATTCGATTCATCAATAGTCAACCAATAGCTATCAGGTTCTTGAGAAACTGCCCCCAGAGTAGGAGCAGCCCCTAAATTACCCTTAACATTAGTAGAGATTCCAGTAAGTTGCAGCAATTGTGTTAACCATTGTTCACCACGCTGCATAGAAATTTCACTCATAATTAGCCTGTAGCCTTTTTCTTAGAACTTTTTGGTTCAAAGGGCAAAGCTTTAACCTCTACAGTTGCCGCTTGTTGTTCCTTTTCCTGGATAGCTACAATTTTTTGCAGTTCCTCTGGTAGAGGTTCGCGGGAAAGAATGTAGGTTTGCAGGGTTTGGAAAACGTTACCAATTACCATGTACATGAGTACACCAGCAGGTAGCGGGAAGAACAAAAACATTCCCGAAAAGATCACAGGTGTAATTTTATTAACTGTATCCTGTTGTGGATTACCACCACTGGAATTTTGCCCAGACAGCATTTGGCTAAAGTACAAGCTGATGCCAAAGAAGACTATCATGCCGACAATATCCCAGTGAACTACACCATCTGGATCTATTGCCCCTACCCTACCTAAAGCATCAATAAACAGAAATCCTTTATCTGCTGCCAGTCCGGGAATTGTGCCTTGTATTGTCACATCTCCAGGTTGTAAGGCTTCTATGTTGCCTTCGGCATCAATTTTAACTCTATCTTCTCCTTTGGTTATTTTCCATTCAGGAGTTAATTTAGTTTCTGGATGTTCTGCTAACAGAGCCTCAAAGGGTTTGCCCTCCAATGTTTGATATTGGATCTTTGTGTTTTCTCCCACCGCTAACTTATTACCACCGGGAAGAATAGCGGTAATTTTTGTGTGATCCCCATCAGCAATGTAGATGTTTTGGGGAGGAGTTGCAAAGGCTTGGGGTTGAATGCGTTCTATTTGTTCGGATGGAAAGATTTGCAAGTTAACGGAGTAGTTCACACCTGCAAATGGTGAACCCCGCAAAGTTGCAAACAGTGCTAGTAAAACTGGCATCTGTAACAGCAGGGGCAAACATCCAGCTAAGGGGTTGCCAAACTCTTTCTGAACATTCACCATTTCCTCTTGCTGCTTTTGCGGATCGTCTTTATAGCGTTCTTTAACTTCCGCCATCCGCTTTTGCATGAGAGGTTGCACTATTCGCATTCGGCGCATACTGCGAATAGAACCTGCACTCAGGGGATAGAGTGCAAACCGAATGATTAATGTTAAAGCAACGATCGCCAATCCATAGCTAGGAAAAAAACCATAGAAAAAGTCTATGATTGGCAGCATTACGTTGTTCGAGAGAAACCCGATACCAAAATCCATTATTCTAAATCCAACCCAAGGTACTGTAAACTGAACTGAATCTAATTTATCTAAATCGTGATTTATTAGCGACTATCATTGGCTACGGATAGCCGCACAATGGGGACTGGGGACTGGGGATTGGTGACTGGGGACTGGGGACTGGGAAGAAATATTTACCTTCTTTATCCTGACTCCTGACTCCTGACTCCTGACTCCTGCCTCCTGCCTCCTGCCTACTTTTGAGCAGCAGTATATTGGGGATTTTTAGCGGCGACTTTCTCACTTATATAATCATAAGTTTCCCGAAAATTGGGAATAGCCCGTATTTCTAACCGACTACCGTTTTTCAGGGTAAGTACCATGTCTCCCCATAAACCTATGGCACGGGGAACTTTTACCACTTTGACTATTTCTGAATAAATTACGTCAGTGCGATCGCGTCCCATCCAACCACCCATCACAGCAACTCGCCGATCAGTGATTTTAAAACGTAACCATAACGCTCTAACTATCGCTCCAATAGTTAATGGTAAACCCACAACCGTTAGCCCAATCAATAAATTGAGAATCAAATCTCCAATATGGGGACCACCTTCATAATAAACTTCTTCACGAATACCCATTTATTACCTCTGCTTTTACCAACAACTGCTCTAATTCTTGCAGAAATTGTTGGCTTACGCACTCAGATTCTGCTGTCTTTGGCTTGACAATCACTACCAATCGCCATCCAGGTGATAACTTAGGCAATATTTGAGACAATGCGGCTGTAATTTGCCGTTTAATCCGATTGCGAACTACTGCTCTTTTACTGACTTTGGTGCTAATGGAAACGCCAATTTTTGTACTAGCTAAATCTTGACATTTAGTTAATTTTATGGTAGCAGCGTCATTATCACTAGAAGTTTCTTGTGGACGTGACGGTTTTAAAGCTCTCAAAGTGAAATGAGAGCTATGACACCGAATTCCTTCCCGGAAAACCGCCTGGAAATCCTTGCGGGATTTTAATCTATATGCTTTGGGCAAAGCCACAGCTTCTCTATTTGCTGGATGCCTAAACGCTTAAACGATGACGACCTTTTTTTCTTCTGGCTCTAATTACTCTTCTGCCAGTTGGGCTTTGCATTCTAGCACGAAAACCAGAGGTTCTCTTTCTCTTCCGACAAGTTCCACCCAATGTTCTTTGCATTTCTTTGTCCTCTTAGGCGATTTTCATAAAAAGTCACAATCTGTTATCTTACCACTTTACAGGCAATAAGAGTATATTTCTGGATACAGTTTCTAGTGATTGGTGACTGGTGATTGGGGACTGGTGATTGGGAAAATACAAATAATTTGCTACCTGTTACCTGTTACCTGTTACCTGTTACCTGTTACCTGTTCCCTTGTTAATTGATGCTGATGAGCCAAGTACCTAAGTAGCGCAACATTGGTACATCTCCAGGGGAGAGGACTTGACAGTTAAAATGGAACATTCCCCCAAAGGCAGGATTTTGCACGTTGGATAGCACTAACTCAACTTTACTACCTGCTGGTACTGGTTCTTCGGGAAATATCTCTATTATCCGTCCTTCTTTATTCCATTTAACTTCACTTAAAGGAACACCTTTTTCTTTGACTCTGACTTCAACTGCTTTTGGATCAAAACTGCCTTTGTAATAATCAGGGTAAGTAATGGCAAATTGGGCAACTGCCAATTTCATTTTTGTGGCGGGTAGTCTGAGTATATATCTATCCGTGGCGTTGGTTTGTCCACCAAAATCTAAAAGGAAGGGTAGTTGATTTTCTCCCTTAACACCGCTAAATAGTGTAAAACCTTGTTGTGCCAAACTGACAGCCGGAAAAGTCGTTAATAAACAACCAGTTACAGCTAAAGCAGAAAGTAAACGTCGCATAGTTAGGCTTCCTCTAAATAAATATTATTTCTGAGTTCTCTGTAATCTTCAGTAACAGTCTTGTTAGTATTCTTAACTAAACTTTACTACTTTATACTTAATCATAGACGAAAAATGAACATAAAAGTGCCAAAAGTACATTTTTACTCTGAAGATGTGACAATCAGGCAAAAATAAGGCTTAATCCTATGGTGTGGGATGTGGGGTGTAAAGTTTTTCTTTGTTTGTGTTGCAGATTGTATAGAGATGTTGAGTAAAATAACATTTTTTTGATAAAAGTTGAAAAAAGTTTTTGCCGATCGCTCCTTAAATTACAATCAATCAATTGTTGAGACTCAACCTTTGTATATTCTGAATCCTGACAAAATCGTGCAGTTAAGTAGAAAATATCAAACTTACCCAATTTAAGTATGGCAGAAAGTAGAAATTAAATTGCACAATCCCGAAAATAATCTGAAGACATAGATATAACATCAAAAAATGCACATAAGATGTGCAGTAACCACAACAGTTGAGAACCATCTAGATCATATTTGCCAATAGCAAAAATGCTTTACACAAGGGTTCAAGACAAAGTTCATGGTTCATGTTGCATTAGTTGTATCAGTTTATTAAAGACGTACATCAATAAATAGCTAAAAATAGCTAACAAATATTAAGTATTTATCTCTAGGAGATTGCATGAAAATAGCAGTAGCTAAAGAAATAGAAGTTTGTGAACGTCGGGTATCATTAATTCCTGACATTGTAGCCAAATTAATCAAACAAGGATTAGAAATTTATGTAGAAACTGGTGCGGGAGAAAAAGCATTTTTTACTGACGCTGACTATGAAGCAGCAGGAGCGAAAATAATTAGTGATCCTGCTACATTATGGGGTGAAGCAGACATAATGTTAAAAGTCAGTCCACCCCAAGAAAGAGAAGATGGACGTTCTGAAATAGACTTACTCAAAACTGGATCTGTTTTAATCAGCTTTCTCAACCCATTAGGAAATCCCCAAATAGCGCAAAAATTAGCACAACGGCAAATTACAGCTTTAAGTATGGAATTAATCCCCCGTACTACCAGAGCGCAAAGCATGGATGCTTTATCTTCCCAAGCATCACTAGCAGGGTATAAAACCGTACTTTTGGCAGCAGCAGCATTACCAAAATATTTTCCGATGTTAACCACTGCTGCCGGTACTATTGCCCCTGCTAAAGTATTTATTATGGGTGCAGGTGTAGCAGGTTTACAGGCGATCGCCACTGCAAGAAGACTAGGAGCAGTAGTAGAAGCCTTTGATATTCGTCCAGCCGTCAAAGAAGAAGTACAAAGCTTAGGGGCGAAATTCGTCGAAGTTAAACTCGAAGAAGAAACTACAGCAGCAGGTGGTTACGCAAAGGAAATATCGGAAGACAGCAAAAAACGCACCCAAGAATTAGTTGCTGAACACGTCAAAAATTCCGATGTAGTCATTACCACCGCCCAAGTACCAGGCAGAAAAGCACCCATCCTAGTTACAGAAGAGATGGTAAAAGCCATGAAACCCGGTTCTGTAATAGTAGACTTAGCAGCAGAACAGGGTGGAAACTGTGCTTGTACCGCACCGGGTAAGGATATTGTTTGGAACGGTGTAACAATTATTGGACCAATTAATTTACCTTCATCCATGCCTGTACACGCTAGTCAATTGTACTCTAAAAATATTACTGCATTAATGCAGTTATTGATTAAAGATAAAACGTTACAGGTTAATTTTGCCGATGATATTGTTGATGCTGCTTGTGTTACTTATGGTGGTGAAATTAGAAATCAACGGGTGAAGGATGCTTTGCAAGCTGTTGTGGTTTAGTTTTGAGGATTTTTTAGGAACGAACCGCAAAGAACGCAAAGTACACGTTCACCGAAGGTATTCCCGAAGGGTAGGAAAGAGTGTTAGAGAGAGATTTTCCGTTTGTTCTCTAAATTCTCTCTGCGCCTCTGCGTCTCTGCGTGAGCTAACAATTTAACATCTTAAATAACATGAATGAAACTTTACTAGCGGCTTTATTTGTGCTTGTTTTGGCTTCTTTTATCGGCTTTGAAGTCATTAACAAAGTTCCCCCGACTCTTCACACTCCTTTGATGTCGGGTTCTAATGCTATCTCTGGCATTTCGGTAATAGGTGCAATTCTCGCTGCGGGGGAAAGAAACACCAATTTATCAGTAATTCTCGGTTTAATTGCGGTGATATTGGCAATGGTTAACGTTGTCGGTGGTTTTTTGGTTACAGACAGAATGCTGCAAATGTTTAAAAAGAAGGATGTTAAAGCATGAATACTTTTATCCCTACTGGGATTCAGCTAACTTATTTAGTAGCTGCATCTTTATTTATCTTTGGTTTAAAAAAGCTCGGTTCTCCGGCAACTGCACGCAATGGTAATGTGATTGCTGCGGTGGGAATGTTATTAGCTGTGGTTGCCACTTTATTAGATCAGCACGTATTAAATTACGAGATGATCTTAGTGGGTTTAGTCATTGGTTCTATTATTGGGGCTGTGGCAGCTTACAAAGTGCAAATGACGGAAATGCCCCAAATGGTTGGTTTACTCAATGGTTTGGGTGGTGCATCTTCCGCACTGGTAGCAGTTGCCGAATTTTGGCGGTTGTTAGATGCTTCTCAACCTATCCCCCTCGATATCAATATATCTATGTTATTGGATGTGTTGATCGGTGGTGTGACGTTTACGGGTAGTTTTCTGGCTTTTGCTAAGTTGCAAGGTTTGGTTAGTGGTACTCCTATTACCTTTCCTTTGCAGCAACCTGTTAACCTCTTGCTTTTAGGTACATACTTGGCTGGAAGTGCTTATTTAATCATCTCACCGGATAGTTTACCCGTGTTTTTAGCAGTGGTAGCGGTTTCCTTGGTGTTAGGGGTGATGTTTGTATTACCCATTGGTGGCGGTGATATGCCGGTGGTGATTTCGTTGTTAAACTCTTTATCAGGTGTTGCTGCTGCGGCTGCGGGATTTGTGGTGATGAACAATATGTTAATCATCGCCGGTGCTTTGGTGGGTGCTTCGGGTATCATCCTTACAGAAATTATGTGTAAGGCCATGAACCGGTCGTTATTCAGTGTGTTATTTAGTGCTTTTGGTTCTGTAACTACTGCCAGTGGTGGAGGTGCTGCGGGTACAAGTAATCAAACTGTTCGCAGTATAGATCCTGAAGAAGGGGCGATGATGTTAGGTTATGCCCGTTCTGTGGTGATTGTACCAGGTTATGGGATGGCAGTTGCTCAAGCACAGCATAGCGTCCGGGAGTTGGCAGATCAACTAGAACGCATGGGTGTGGATGTGAAATATGCGATACATCCCGTTGCGGGGAGAATGCCGGGACACATGAACGTATTATTGGCGGAAGCTAATGTACCCTATACGCAGTTATATGATATGGAAGACATTAATCCTCAGTTTGAACAAGCTGATGTAGCGTTAGTGATTGGTGCTAATGATGTGGTAAATCCTGCGGCGCGTAGTGATGCGAATAGTCCGATCTATGGAATGCCGATTTTAGAAGTTGATCGGGCAAAGCAAACTATTGTGATTAAGCGCGGTATGAGTGCGGGTTTTGCTGGTGTGGATAATGAGTTGTTTTATAAGGATAAGACGACTATGTTGTTTGGTAGTGCTAAGGATATGGTGGCTAAGTTGGTTAGTGAGGTGAAGCAACTTTAAGAGAAACGAACCACGAAGACACGAAGAACACGAAGAGAAGAATTTAAAAAACTTGCTTGCCTTGGAGGTTTGATGCTTCTGGGGCAAGTTTTTTTATAGTTTCTTCCGCGCCAATAAGATCACACTTGCAAAAATACTAATATTAGTGGTACAATTGCGACTATAGCGAAATTAGCGACAAATGCGACAAGATAATAATAATCATGAAAATGACAATTCATTTTTAACAACTCTCGAAGTAGCGGAACTTCTTCGCGTTCACCAAAGAACTGTACAAAGATGGATAAAAACAAATCAACTGAAAGCTGTAAAAGTCGGGTTAAAAATTTGGCGTATTAGGCAACAAGATTTAAATAAGTTTCTAGCAGAAAAAGAAGTTAAAAATCCATTAGAGGAAGATATTAATCACAATGGCAACAGGGATACCTAGTAGAAATGGGCGTAATCATAAACAAAATACAACATCTTTCCGAATTGAATATGAAGGAAAAATGCCTATAGAAGATATATTAAAAATTCAGCCGGCTAACTTAAATCATATAATTAGCGTTGAGGGATATCCTAGAAATCAACTAGTATATGGCGATAATTTAAACGTTCTTCGCACATTATTAAATAATGATAATGTTGCCGGAAAAGTTAACTTAGTATATATTGATCCACCTTATGCAACAGGTAGCAGTTTTGAGTCTCGTAATAGCAATCATGCTTATCATGATCTCATCGAAGGTGCAGAATATTTAGAATATTTGCGTCAACGTCTTATTTTAATTAGAGAAATTCTCTCAGAAGAAGGTTCTATTTATGTTCATTTAGATGAAAAAATGGCTTGTACTGTCAAAATTATCATGGATGAAATTTTTGGAGTTAAAAATTTTCGGAATTGGATTACTAGAAAAAAATGCAATCCTAAAAACTATACACGCAAACAATATGGTAATGTTGCCGATTTTATTCTTTTTTATACAAAAACAGATAATTATGTATGGAATCAACCTTTTGACGCTTGGACAGAAGACTCTATTAAAAAAGAATATCAATATGTGGAAGAAGGAACAGGAAGACTATATAAAAAAGTTCCTATTCATGCTCCAGGAGTAAGAAAAGGAGCAACAGGTCAACCTTGGAGGGGTATGTCACCACCACCGGGTAAACATTGGCAATATACACCAGAAACATTAGATGAAATGGACGCAAGGGGAGAAATATATTGGTCTGCAAATGGTAATCCTAGAAGAAAAGTATATTTAGATAATAGTCAGGGTATTTCCATTCAAGATATTTGGCTTGATTTTAAAGACGCTCACAATCAAAATATTAAAATTACTGGTTATCCAACGGAGAAAAATCCAGAGATGATGAAACGGATAATTATGGCTTCATCAAATCCGGGAGATATTGTTTTAGATGCTTTTGCAGGAAGTGGAACTACTCTAGCTGTATCTGAAGAATTAGGTAGAAAATGGATAGGCATTGATAATTCTCCATTATCTATTGATACTATAATTAAACGTTTAGTTAATGGTAGTGAAGCAATGGGTGATTTTGTTAATGGCAAAAATGGTAATTGTAAATATAAACAAATAAACTTAATTGACGTTAATAGAATTTTAAAAACAGGTTTGGACTTGTATATTGAAGAATCAGCAAGTTTAGAGTTAATTTCTGGTCAAATCATCAAAAATTGGAATAGTAAACTTAACTATCTAACCAGCTTTGTGTAAATCTCTCGTCTAACATTTTCAAAGTACAAACCATTACTCTACTTTGTCCATATTGTTCTAAATTAGCGTAATCATTCCACATAGAACCTAGAAGTAATCCAGGACCATCATTCAGCATCAATACTTTTAATGGCAAATTGTATGTTTTAGCATAACCCAAAATTTCTGTGATTTTATCTCGATTTCCTCCTATTCTATCATCTTCTTGAGAACCTCCTCTGTCGGAGTCATAACGAGCAAATCCAACTACTAATGGAGTCCCATCTAAGCGAGAGATTAACATATCCGCAGGAATTTGAGATGGAAAGTTATTCAAAGCCTTATGTAACATGACATCTTTCCCCCCACGAATCGGTCCTTTAATAGAATAATCTTTGCTAAATTTTTCGTTAAACCATAAGAAAAAACTTTCTGTTAAATCATACCCTTTTTTTCCTTTTGTCTTGTATTCAAGAAGAAGTGCCATGAGAGTTTCATCAGGTATGGGACGACTGTGCAACTTTTGTTTAACTTCCTCTATCGGACGAAATTTATCACTAAAGTTTCTGATAGTATTAGGTATATCGCCTTTCTTTTTAGTCATTTCTACAGATGTATCTGGAGAGACGTATCTACGAAAAACTCTAAGTAATTGATTTCGTAAAGGATTACGTTCTTTAGAGATCATCTCCAGTAATTCTGTAGACGTTTGTGCTTTATCAACAAGTTCTATAAAGCATACTTGTACTTTTTCATAAAGTATTTTAGCCTCATCTAAGTAATCTGGATAGAACGGTGAATCAAATATAGTAATCCACTTAGATGCTGTTGTTTTGTAACTGGCAAACGTAGTCAAAATTATTTCCTTATTCTCATAAACAGTACAGGTTATTACTATAAGCAATAGTGGTATTTTTGTCCAGGTATTTGTTAAAAAAGCAGTAGTTACTCACCTATAAGTATGCTATATCTGAAACTTCCAAATATCGCTCTCTCTTCTCCTCTTCCTTCGTGTTCTTCGCTTCTTCGTGGTTCGTTAAAAAAGGATGTTGGCGAAAATGATCTATCCTCTGCGTTCTCTGCGTCTCTGCGGTTCGTTTAAAAAGAGATGTTGGGAAGTTGAAGGAGTGCGTTAGCGAAGCTTACCGAAGGTATCGCTTTTGGTGAGGTTGAGAGGTGCGATCGCTGTTTGGAAGTTGAAGGGATGCGTTAGCGTTAGCTTACCGAAGGTATCGCTGTTTGGGAGTTGAGGGGGTGCGATCGCTCTTTCAATATAATTAAACAACACTACGTGGATCAACAACTACAATATCCGAAAACCGCTTAAAATCATCAACATTAAATGTCAATAAATGTGTAATATTATGAGCTACCATAGCCGCTACTAAACGAGCATCATGTACCTGTTTTCCCATCACTTGATATTTAATCACAAGAGATTCCCACTCAGTAAAAATTTGTGGTGTGTCCAATTCCAATATAAATATCTTTTTAAGTTTTTCGCTTTCTTCTTCAGCTTGAGTGATAGATAAACCTAACCCATTTTTATCCAGAGGTCTTATAGCAACAGCCCAAAATTCAATTATATTTTGGGGAATAATACATAAAAAATTACCTTGCTTTTTGAGCGTTACAATTGCCCTTTGAGTATCAAGGTGCATAGGACTATTTTTTTGTACTAACCGCAGTAAAATATTAGTATCTACCAGATATTTCATTATATTTTATAATAAGTTATCTTCTCTGGTATAAATACTATCTCGACTAATAGCTGCATCTGAAAGTGGTGGTGCTACAGCAAAAGCAGGACTATTGATTAAATTCATTAGTGCTGTTTCCCAATCTTCCTCATTTGTTACTTGAGAAAAAGATTTTTCCTCTTGATTTTTCAAACTATCTTCAATTAAAGATTCAAGATAAGATTCAATTGATAAACCTTGTTTATTAGCTTGGGTAATCAGACGATCTTCTATTTCTGGTTTCAATTGTAGCTGTATAGTTTTATATTGTTTCATATTCTTAGATTCTAGTTAATTAATATCAAGTAAAACTTATGATTAACTTGATCTATTAAAAGTATATCAGATTTAAACACCGAAGGTATCGCTTTTGGGGAAGTTGAAGGGGGTGCGTTAGCGAAGCTTACCGAAGGTATCGCTGTTTGGGAAGTTGGAGGGAGTGCGTTAGCGTTCGCGTAGCGTCTCGTAGAGATAGCTTACCGAAGGTATCGCTGTTTGGGAAGTTGAGGGGAGGCGATCACTTTTTGGGAAGTTGAAGGGGTGCGTTAGCGTTCGCGTAGCGTCTCGTAGAGATAGCTTACCGAAGGTATCGCTTTTGGTGAGGTTGAAGAGGTGCGATCGCAATTTTACAGAGAAAGACTTAATACCACAGCTAATGCTTCAGAAATCATCTGCATTTCCGATTGAGAAAGCTGGCCTAATTTTCTTATTAATCGTGTTTCCGAAACCGAACGAATTTGAAAAGTATCAACACCAGAAACTTTTGCCAAACTATTCTCAGTTGATGGTTCTAATTTTACCATCCAAGGTCTAATAGAATACCGTTCTTTCCAATCTGTAACTGGAACAATAACCTTCAAAGGTAAAATCCCAATTGCATCATCATTAACTATAATACAAGGACGTTTTTTACTAATTTCTGTTCCTACAGTGGGATCTAAATTAACTAACCAAACTTCACCTCTATACATAATTTTAATAACTTATTTTAATCTTCATCTGGATATTCATAAAAATCTTCTCCATCTAAATCAGAGAAAACAACTAATTCACCATCATTTGCATAATCTTCAATAGCTGTAATTGCTGCTAACACTAATTGACGTTTTTGTTGTTCCTTTGTTAAAAATTCTTGTTGTTGATTAACTAAATGTAAAGCAAATTCAGCAATTTGTAACCTTTCATTGATACTGAGATTTGGTAAAGATTGAAGAATTGCTTGCGTTTCCATATTAATTTATCTAACTTTGTTTTTAACTAATATTTTGTTTATTATATCATAAGTTGAGTAATAGAAGTAGTGGCTTAAAAAATAGATGTTTGGGGGAGTTGAAGGAGTGCGTTAGCGTTCGCGTAGCGTCTCGTAGAGATAGCTTACCGAAGGTATCGCTTTTGGGTGGTTTGAGGGGATGCGATAGCGAAGCACCAAGCAAAAGCATCGCTGTTTGAGGATGATGGGATTTAGGAGATAGTGCTATAATTTAAATAATCAAATTCCAAGATAAATTATATGCCAGTAGAAGCCATTTATGAACAAGGAACATTAAGACTATCACAACCGATAAAACTAGCAGAAGGAAGTAAAGTACAAGTAATTATCATTCCTCTAGAATCTAATTATCAACAGAAAAAAACATTAGAAATTTTGCAAGAGATTGCTGAACTTCCTTTAGAGGGGAAAACAGATCCTTTTGATGGTAAAGATCACGATCAAGTTTTATATTGTCAATAGTTTATGATTTTTGTAGATATGGGTGCTTGGTTTGCTAGTGTTGTTCCTTCAGATTCCAACCATAAAAACGCTATTTTATGGTTAACTAATAATACAGATTCTTTAGTAACAACTGATTATGTAATTGATGAAACATTAACTTTATTAAGAGCAAGAGGAGAAGCAAAAAGAGCAATTATTTTAGGTGAAGCTTTCTTCTCAGGTAAATTAGCAACTATATATTATTTAACAGAAGAAGATATTCGCCTAACTTGGCAGCTTTTTTGTAGTTATCATGGAAAAGTTAGATATTATCCAAGCATTTTCATTTGATTATCATTTTCGTCAATTTGGTATTTTTCAAGTCGTTCCGTAATGTATCGCTGTTTGGAAAGTTGAAGGGGGTGCGTTAGCGAAGCTTACCGAAGGTATCGCTTTTGGTGAGGTTGAGAGGTGCGATCGCATAGGTTATTGTAGGCGATCGCTATAATATTTAAGCAATAGCAAATTCAGTATATTTCCTTTCATCAGGAGGATGAAAAGCTAAAACAATATCAAGATTAGAAATACCTAACCTCATCAACTCATTAGCTATTCCTTCCTCAGTCCAATCTTCTTCAATCCAAATTTTATCATTTTTAATTCTGACATTAACTTGAATTTTATTTGTTCTTTTCTTCCCATCCCAACCCAAAAAACACCAAATGTAGTGATAGTTATTATCATCAAAAACCAAACAACTTTCATCAGTTAAATTTGTTGCACCAGAAACCCAATTATGATATTCTGTGAGAACTTGTTTAATTGCTATTTGATATTTTTCTACTTTATCCATTGTAATATTTCCTCCTTTTCTACATTCACGACAATGATCAAAATTTGATTTAATTGGACAATCTCTTTAATTGAATCTCTTGTAAAAAAGTTTTGATATGTACTTTCTTTAATAGCCAAATAAATTGTATAGTCTGGTTCTGTGAGAGTAATTAAATTACGATATAAAATATATTGCCCTAAAGCTATTTCAAAATCTCTCATGGGAGAAGGACTAAGAAAACTCTTAATTTCAACAATTATTTTCCGTCCACTTTGTTCTGCTGCAATCGGTTTTTCTGCGGATAGATCAGCGAACAATTCAGCATCTTTATACTTGATTTTATAAGGATCAGCCGTAATTGTCCAACCATCTTTAATTAAAGCGTTTTTAACAGCATCGTGGTAAATATCTTTTGCTGGCATTGTTTTTTTGATAATATTGAGTGAACACTCATTAATCTTAATAGTACAATTATATCATATACTCAGGCGTTAGCGTTCGCATAGCGTCTCAAAGAGATAGCTTACCGAAGGTATCGCTTTTAGTGAGGTTTGAGGGGTGCGTTAGCGAAGCTTACCGAAGGTATCGCTTTACCAAAACAATAAAAACCTCAATCAGATATTGACAATTAATAAATCAGAAGATAATATAAAGGTAGGCATAGCCTGGGGGTAGTCGTATGACTGCCGCATCATAAACCGCTCGCGTAGCGGTTTTGTTGTTTTTAGGGGCTATCAAAGCAATAATACTTAATTCCCAAAGTAGTAACTTGATCCTGTTGTAACCTACAGTCCACAAGCAAGTTAGCATTTTTAAGAGCTAAAAACGCTTGATTATCAGGACTATCTTTACTACGCACAACTGGATACAAACATAAATCAGCAATTTGCATAACAGAACTAGCTTTTGTTTTGCTGTCTATTCCTCTTAACAATTTTGATAAATCATCAGCAGATAAAGGTGAATATTTATCAGATGTTGTAACATTAAAAGGTTGACCTTTAGCTCTTAAATCGTAAAAATATTGTTTTAGCAGATTATCTTCATTTTTACCTGCTGCTTCAAAATAAACCATTAAACTACCATTATTAATAGCTGCATATTTAGCACTACGTTCTATTAAAATAGAAAAGGCACTTTTCATCATTTCCCAAGTATTTTCACCATACTTTTCTAAGTAACGATTGAGATATCCTTGACGAGAGATAACACAAGCATGAACAACTATAGGACAACTAATTATAGTTTGTGTCAAATCTTCCAAAAATTGCTGCTGTTCAACCTTAGATAATTTACCTAACCAAGCAAATCCTTTTTTCTTAGAGCGTATTTCGTTACCATGTAAAGGTTGTTCTTGACTAATATTCCAACGATTTTTAAAATCTAGTACCAATTGATTAATAATTTGTTCATCACTTCTTTTAATTAAAACTCCACTCATAGCAAAAACAGGACATTCATCTTTAGGATTTGGTTTTGCACTACCAGATTCATCAATATATATAGCAAATTTAATATTATCTTGTTGATTCATTTTCTAATTTTGTTACATTTAATAAATTTCCTAATAGTATTACATATTTTAATGGCAAAAAGGGATACTTGACTGGAAAATGTAAAATTCGCTCTTTCTTCTCTTCTTCCTTCGTGTTCTTCGCGTCTACCCTTCGGGAACACCTTCGGTGAACGTGGTTCGTTAAAAAAGGATACTGGGTAAAAGTGCGATCCTTTGCGTCTTTGCTCCTTTGCGACTTTGCGCGAAACTCTCTGCGTTCTCTGCGTCTCTGCGTGAGATAAAAAAGGGATATTTAGAAGTTGAGGAGGTGCGTTAGCGAAGCTTACCGAAGGTATCGCTTTTGGGGAGGTTGAAGGGAGTGCGTTAGCGAAGCTTACCGAAGGTATCGCTTTTTGGGAAGTTGAAGGGGTGCGTTAGCGAAGCTTACCGAAGGTATCGCTTTTGGTGAGGTTGGAGGGAGTGCGATCGCACATTTTAAATTTCTCCCCATTCCCTAGCATCAATAAAAATAGAAAGATGCTTTTTATTACTCGTGGCAATAATTACCTCATGTCCATAATTAGCAACTAAAATAGATTGGGCAGCTAAAATAACATCACCATCCAAAGCTTTATTATCTGCTGTAGATTTACCTTTATTTCTCGCTTCAGCCCATAATTCTGCTGCTTTTAACATCACTTCTGTGGTAATAGGAAGATAAATAATTTCTGCTTTTATTTGATTCAGTTTTCTAATTCCTGATAACTTATTTGCCCTCAATAATTCCCGTCTAATTTCATAATCTATAATTTCTGGTAAAATTACCTCATAACCTCTTTCAAAAAGACTATAAAACCATTCTTGACATTGCACAGCTAGAGGATTTGCTTTAGGATTAGTAATTAATCCCACAGGTGCAGAATCTAAAACAATAACCTTACTCATTTTATTTTAAATTGAAATACTATTCATAGATTCAATAATTTCTAAATTTTCTTGTTGTTCTTGTTGATCATCTGATTCATTCCATGACTCAAACAATCTTTTAATATTATTTTTTCTATCTTCTTTTTTAATTGCATCACTTTCATTAATTTCATTAATAGCATTTTCCCAGTTCTTTAAAGATGTCTGTTTCATCGTCACACTTTGACGAAATAACCGGACAATTTGTAGTAATTCTGGTATGTATTCTTCTGGAGTATGTTCAATTTCTAGTAATAAATCATTGCGGGGTTTCGTTGATGATTTATCTGTAATGGATTGGTGATTGTTAATCATAAAATCCTAGATTTTATTATTTTGGTATATTATCAGTATATCAAGAACTTAGTAAAATTCATTTTAATTCTTAATAAAAATATGATTACTACGCAGTTCTAATAGAATAAACTTTTTCTTGAGTTAACCAAGCTGCATAAAGTAAAGATTGACGAATATCTTCAGCTTCTAAATCAGGATATTCTTCTAAAATTTCCTCTATCGGTTTACCATTAGCTACTAAATTTACCACTAAAGAAACAGGTATTCTCATTCCTCGAATACAAGCTTGTCCTGCCATAATTTGTCTATCAAATGTAATTCTGTCTAAATTTAACATAAAAATATTTGTTCTTCACTATCTTTGATAGTAGCATAAATTTATCTATAAAAAAGAATGTTTGGGAACTTGAGGAGGTGCGATCAACAAAATTAATCTAAATCTTCCTCAGTCAAACCAGCATCTTTCAAAATACTTCTGAGTGTACCAGTAGGTAAATCACGATTACCATTTATTTTCATGGACAATTTGTTGGAATAAATATAAATATCATATCAGAAATTATAAAAAATTTCTCAGTAAATCCAAGTAAATCCAACTTAGCGATCACGCAAGTGCTGACTGGTCGGTTCGCTGTTTTGGAGGTTGAGGAAGTGCGATCGCATAGCTTACCGTAGGTATCGTTTAACAACAGAAATTATGATTAAACTGGAAAAAAATCAGCATCTAAAATTTCATCAGAGGAAAAAGGATTATCTTCAGGAAAAATAGATAAAGGAAGTCCAGTTTCAATCGCTGCTTCTTTACGAGCGTGGTGATAACAATTATCCAAAACTTCTAAATAATAGCCTTTTAAACTAGGACTATCTAAAAACGCATCTTGTAATCTTTGACGATGTTCATATATTGTATACAACCAACTATTTGACCTGTTTTGAGGTTGAAAATTGTATTTAAGCAAGTGCATAATTAAAACTCGTAAATTACTTTTTAAAGCATTTTTTTCACTTCTTCCCATACTTTCAACTTCTTCAATTAAATTTTCTAATTCTAATTCTGAAAACTGCTTATTCTTTAATAAAGAAGCGGTTTTTTCAATCCATAAATTATAATCTTCTGCATAAAAATTATTAGTTAATATCATAGATGGATGTGTCATAGTTTTCTCCTTAATTCCTGTAGTTTTTGTCGATTACAAAACGAAGTGCGGAATGTGGGTTAGTAGTGAGGATTTGACTTTACGGTAAAATACTTAATCAAAATTAAACAAATTAAACAGCTAAAAACTTTTGAATCACATCCTGACTCAGTTCTGTGGTGAAACCAGAGGCGACAATACCACCTTTTTGCATGGCGTAATAGTAATCAGCCTGACGGACAAAGTGTAAGTGTTGTTCTAC
>NZ_BJCE01000104.1:0-18704 GCF_005402885.1 Sphaerospermopsis reniformis | reverse complement strand
ACCAATCACCAGTCACCAATCACCAGTCACCAGTCACCAGTCAACAGTCACCAGTCACCAGTCACCAGTCACCAATTTCCCAAAGCCATGCCAAATGTAACAGAATGCAAAGTATAATGAAAACGACAAAACTATTAAGAAATATTGAAAACAGTAGGTTTAAATGCGAGTAGCTATTGCCGGCGCTGGTTTAGCAGGACTTTCCTGCGCTAAATATCTAGTAGATGAGGGTTACACTCCCATTGTTTTAGAACGGAGGGATGTACTCGGTGGTTTAGTAGCAGCGTGGAAAGACTCTGATGGTGACTGGTACGAAACCGGTTTACACGCCTTCTTTGGGGCATATCCCAATATGTTACAACTACTCAAAGAGTTAGGTATTGAAGACCGACTCCAGTGGAAACAGCATACCCTGATTTTTAACCAACCAGATAAACCAGGAACTCTCTCCCGTTTTGATGTTCCTGACATTCCCTCACCATTTAACATCATTGCTTCCATTATGCGGAACAATGATATGTTGACCTGGGAACAAAAGATCCGTTTTGCCATTGGTTTGTTTCCTGCCATCGTGCGGGGTCAACAGTATGTAGAGGACATGGACAAATACAGCTTCGCTGAATGGTTAAAAAGACAAGGTATAGGTGAAAGAGTCGCTAGTGATGTATTTATTGCTGCTTCCAAAGCCTTAACTTTTATCAACCCTGAAGAAGTTTCCTCTACAATTTTATTAACCGCCCTCAATCGGTTTTTACAAGAACGGTACGGATCAAAAATTGCCTTTTTGGATGGTTCACCCACAGAAAGACTTTGCCAACCCATCGTAGATTACATTACCAAACGGGGTGGAGAAGTCAGACTCAATGCGCCCCTAAAAGAGATTTTGCTGAACTCCGATGGTACAGTTAAAGGTTTCTTGCTGCGGGGTTTAGATGGAAAACCAGATGAAATAGTAACAGCAGACTTTTACGTTTCAGCCATGTCGGTTGACCCATTAAAAGTGATGTTGCCAGAACCTTGGAAAAAAATGGAATTTTTCCAGAAATTAGACGGTTTAGAAGGTGTACCAGTAATTAACCTGCATTTGTGGTTTGATCGGAAATTAACAGATATTGATCATCTATTATTTTCGCGATCGCCCCTCCTCAGCGTTTATGCTGATATGAGTAACACCTGTCGGGAATATGCTAACCCGGATCGGTCAATGCTGGAATTAGTTCTCGCACCTGCCAAAGACTGGATTAGCAAATCTGACGAGGAAATCATCTCCGCTACTATGGCCGAGTTGGAAAAACTCTTCCCTGACCACTTTACAGGAGACAACCCAGCAAAACTGCTGAAGTCTCATGTCGTCAAAACGCCCCGTTCAGTTTACACAGCTACCCCTGGTCGTCAACAGTACCGCCCAGACCAAAAAACCCCTATAGCCAACTTCTTTTTAAGCGGAAGTTATACCATGCAACGCTATTTAGGCAGTATGGAAGGTGCAGTGCTTTCTGGTAAGCTAACAGCACAGGCGATCTCTCAAGCGCCATCGGTAGCCAATACTTCCAACCTGCAAACGCTAACTCGACCGCCCGCAACGAATGCTGCAACTGCCTGATTCACCCCCGCGCATGAAAACGCTGGTCTCTGTAGACGAGTCCTACAAACTTTGCCAAGAACTCACAGCCAAGTACGCCAAAACCTTTTACCTGGGTACATTGCTGATGAGTCCGGCAAAGCGTCAATCTGTTTGGGCAATATACGCTTGGTGTCGCCGTACAGATGAATTAGTCGATGGTCCTGCTGCTGCTAGAACCACCCCAGAAACTTTAGAACTATGGGAAAAGCAGCTGGACTCAATTTTTGCTGGACACCCATTAGATAATTACGATGTCGCTTTAGTAGATACCCTGCAACATTTCCCTTTGGATATTCAACCCTTTCGGGATATGATTGCGGGTCAGCGCATGGATTTATACCGCAGTCGCTATGAAACCTTTGAGGATTTGTATCTCTATTGCTACCGCGTTGCTGGCACTGTGGGCTTGATGTCAACCACGATTATGGGTGTAGATACCAGCATCTATACCGCCCCTTGGCATCGAAATCAAAAACCCTATTTACCCATAGATGAAGCGATCGCCCTGGGTATCGCCAACCAACTAACTAACATTCTTCGTGATGTGGGCGAAGATGCACGTCGGGGTAGAATTTATCTTCCCCTAGAAGACTTGGCTAAATTCAACTATAGCGAAGAAGAACTTTTCCAAGGTGTATTAGATGAACGTTGGCGTTCCCTAATGCGGTTTCAAATTGAACGAGCTAGGGAATTTTATACTAAAGCCGATAAGGGAATTACTTATCTTGACCCGGATGCCCGTTGGCCAGTGTGGGCAGCATCTATGCTCTATGGACAGATTTTAGATGTAATTGAGCGCAATGATTATGAAGTTTTCAGTCAACGTGCTTATGTTCCCCAGTGGCAAAAATTACGCACCTTACCAGTTGCTTGGATGCGATCGCAAGTGCTATAGAAGGAGGCAGGGGGCAGGAGGCAGAAGGCAGGAGTTTTTTATTTTGGATTTTGGATTTTGGATTGTTTTTGTGATCTCCAATCTAAAATCTAAAATCTAAAATCTAAAATTTTCTTCCCCAGTCCCCAGTCACCAGTCACCAGTTCCCTGTTCCCTGACAAATCACAAAATATCTCTTGACGAACCAAAAAACCACTGCTAATATAGTATAGTGTTACCTCTGGAGAGGTGGCTGAGTGGTCGAAAGCGGCAGATTGCTAATCTGTTGATGGAATCGTAAGGTCCATCCGAGGGTTCGAATCCCTCCCTCTCCGTTTACAAATTATAAAAACTCTAGTTGCGGAAAAGAATTCAAGGCAATTCCTTGATAATAAATACTCATTCCTAGATTTCCAAAACTTAATGTTAATATTTAGCTTGTGGAGTTTGAGCCATTAACCAGCTAAACTAATCAGTTAGTTTAATAATTGATTTTCAAGCTCCTCAACATAGAGGAGTGAAAGGAAGATATGCCAAAATTGAGTGTTTCCCTAGCCTTGAGTTTAGTAACTATAGCCAGTAGTTTGTTCATGGCTGCTTGTGAAAATACCACTACAACAAATAATACAGGCACAAACGGAACTACAACTACCCCAGAAGCCAGCACTACCACAACAACCAGCAGTGCTAAAGGTTTGAAAATTGGTAGTTTATTACCAACAACAGGTGACTTAGCTTCCATCGGTCAACAAATGGTTGGTTCAGTTCCCCTACTGGTAGAAACCGTCAACGCTTGTGGAGGAGTCAACGGAGAACCAGTCACATTAATAGAAGTAGACGATCAAACAGATCCTAAAGCTGGTGCAGCAGGTATGACCAAACTAGCAACAGTAGATAAAGTTGCTGGTGTCGTGGGTTCATTTGCTAGTAGTGTTTCTACCGCTGCCATTTCTGTTGCTACCCCTAACAAAGTCATGTTAATTTCCCCTGGTAGCACCAGTCCCGTATTTACCGAAAAAGCGCAAAAAGGCGATTTTCAAGGATTTTGGGCGCGGACTGCTCCCCCAGATACTTACCAAGCATTAGCTTTAGCCCAACTTGCTAAGAAAAAAGGTTTTCAACGAGTTTCTACGGTCGTCATCAACAACGACTATGGTGTAGGTTTTGAAAAAGCATTTGTAGAAACTTTTGAAAAATTAGGTGGAACAATAGTTAATAAAGATAAACCAGTTCGTTACGATCCCAAAGCCCAAACCTTTGATACTGAAGCTGCTGCTGCTTTTGCAGGTAAACCAGATGCGGTATTAGCAGTCATGTATGCCGAAACAGGTAGTTTATTCCTCAAAGCTGCTTACCAGCAAGGTGTAGCTAAGGGAGTACAGATCATGCTGACTGACGGAGTAAAATCAGATGCTTTCCCGGAACAAGTAGGTAAAGGTCCTGATGGCAAATATCTGTTAACTGGGGCTATTGGTACTGTTCCTGGTTCTGATGGTAAAGCATTAGCAGCCTTTAAGAAATTGTGGCAAGAGAAAAAAGGCGGAACACCAGGAGAATATGCACCTCAAGCTTGGGATGCAGCAGCTTTGTTGGTATTATCAGCCCAAGCTGCTAAAGAAAATACAGGTGTCGGTATTGCTGGTAAACTTCGAGAAGTTGCTGCTGGTGAAGGAACAGAAGTTAGTGATGTCTGTGAAGGACTGAAACTACTGAAAGAAGGGCAAAAAATCAACTACCAAGGTGCAAGCGGTAATGTAGATGTTGATGCTAACGGTGATGTAGTTGGTGTTTATGATGTTTGGACAGTAGGAGATGAGGGTAAAATAAAGGTGATAGACAAAGTTAGTCCTCAGTAAACATTTTTCCTGGTAAGCTGTTGTGCATTGAATTTTTATACGTGGAACAGGCAAGAGGCTTGTTCCACAAGAGTTCAGAATATTAGGATTATACAATTTAGCTGTGTAACAGCTTACTACTACCAAAAACAATTTATTTGCCAAAATTAAATTACAGCAAATTTCTTCCTAATGATGTACCTCATCTACCTAGAAACTGCTGTATTTATTTTATAAAATCCTGTATTGATTTTCAATTAACGAAAATTTTGTTCAATAATTTCAGTTACATTTTGGCGAATCAGTTCAATAATTTCATCAAAAAATGATCCCCCATTGGGTAAATCACTTAAATAAGGATCCATCACTGCTGATCGCAAAATTGACATTTCCTCTGGAGTGGTTGCTAGTCCCAAACGTTGAGCATAATTATTAATAAATGTCTCACCATAATCTGCCAATCTAAAAATAGTTCTAGTTAGCATGAATTGGTATTTGTGAATATTTTCAGCTTCACCACTTTGGTAGTAATGAATGTGAAAACGATCATAAATTTGATTATTCAACTCATTAAATAAATCAGCGTTATCATTCAGACGATGATCGCAATGTTTGAAATTAAAGGCGTAACTGAGAATATTTTGATCCGGTCCAACTTCCCGCAATAATGCCATAGCTTCCGGATCTGCAAGTATTTGACTTTGATTTTTTCCCTGGAGATGTTGACGCAAATGGGCTATATAATGCTCATGTTCACCATTAATATAATCACTAATATCACTGCGATCAATAGGTAAACGTGGTAATGGAACAACAATAAAATTATCTGTTTCTGCGGACATAAAAAGTAACCGCAAATAAAACAACTTACTATTAAAAATCGCTTGATTAATAATCTTACCGTAGCCACTTACAGAAGGACGAATTAGTTGATGAGAAAGAAAAACAGAAGCTGCTGCTGCTCCTGGTTTTGAACCTTCTAAACCGTAAATTCCTACCGATGGTTCTAGAGGACGAATAGATTTAGAACCGCCAATATAAGTCCCGGTAAAAGTTGTCAAATGTTTTAATAAACTATGACGATAAAGTGAACCACCAGCCGGATATTGAATATACCCAGATTTGTGAGGATCTATAGTAACAGAATCACAATCTCGAAGGTGTTTAAACTGCCTGATAGTGTGTTCATTAAACATTACTTGACTATAATCATCAATAAATAAAGGTGATTTTTGTTCCTCAAAACTATAATCACGGCGAATAGTAGAAATTTGATAACCACCCCAAGCAGCATCAACGTGAATATTAAACTCTAAACCCTTTTTCCTGTAGGTTTCTCTTAATTCTAAAATCTCATCTATGGGATCAACTGCACTTTCTTCTGTACTGCCTAAAACTGCTAAAGTTAACAATATTGGATGGCGATTTTCTAAACATTGATTTAAAGTTTGATTTAACCTTCCTAAATCTAATCTGGCATCAGCATCAACAAAAATATCAATTAAATTATCTGTGCCAATACCATTAACTGCTGCTGCTTTTGGCCAAGCATAATGTTTAGAGGATGGGGCAATCATTTTTATTTCCCCCACATCCTCAAAACAAGAACGAGTCATTTCCAACCAGCCCCGAACATTAAGATTATAAGGAATAATTAAATCCCAAACATCATAAACATCTTTGATATTTTCACTTTCACCGCATAATTCCCAAATTCGCTGTGGTAAAGCCAAAATATCATCCATGCAAATATTAAATAATTGCCAAGAAGTAGCTTCTAATAATTTTGGTTGACTACCATCAGCAATTTTAATTTCTAATGCTTTAGCTTTAGCTAATACTGGTTGTTTTTGTAAAGCTTTTTTCGCAGCAAAAGGAAAAAATTTTAATTCTCTTGTTGCCCAAGTCGCCTCATTAATAGCAATAGAACCATCAGCAGTAATATGACACCAAGGTTCAATTTTATCGGTTTCAGGAAAACCAATCATTGCACATAAATCACGCCCTACCTGTAATTCTAATAAAGTGGTAGCAGTAGAAGCTTGAATGGTGGCATTATTGGAATTATGCAGCATTGCGGCAAAATAACCAAGCATTCCTGGTATGGTGGTATCCCAAAGAATATGACCTTGATAACGCATACTAAAAAATGGCGTACCATATTCTCGCAAATGCTGTAACAATTGATTGTAGGCATCCCTTAAAGCTTGCATTCCTGCTTGATATTCCAGAGAAGCTTTAACATCCTGAGTAATTGTTTCTGGATCACCTGGTAAATAACTTTGCCGATAATCTATAATATGATCTACAGCTTGGGCAATAAGTTGTTTAAATTCTGTTCCATTTTCCGCCCGTGTACCTAAAAACCAATTAGCAATATTGCCAGGTGGTTGTGGTGGGTTAATATCAGGAACATTAGTAAATTGACCAATAGATAATGCACCGTCGTCTGTTTTTTTGATTTCCTTAAAGCTGAAGTTTTTAACTATACGTCCAACCATAATTATTCCTATTTAATCAAGTATCTCATGTTGTGGGGTAGGCATCCTGTCTGCCCTGTATAACCTGTATAATTAGCGGGCAGGATGCCCGCACCACAAGAAATGAAATATTTATATCTTTTTGTATTTGGAAGTAACTTATTTTTGTAAAATTCCTGATTCTTTAACGGTAAACTCTGTTTTTTTGCATTAACTCTATCTCTAGAAATAAGTATTAATTTACTTTTTATAGATAATTTTTTATAGATAATAATGTTTATATTTTTATAATACGCGTTCAAAAATTGATGTTTTTATTGCTGCCTTGCAAGAAATAAAACGTTAATATACTGGATACTGGATAGATCCCCGACTTTTTAAAGAAGTTGAGGATCTGGGTAGTTAACCTACTTAGAATCCACCAAAGTTGTACCCAACACCAACTAATAAACCGACATCAGTTTGATTAAAAAATCCTGCATTGATAGCGGCTGTGGCAGTGAATCTATTATTTAGAGGTATATCAACTCCACCTGTCACCATGACAGCAGTTTCTGAGTTGTTACCAGTTTTAATAGCTGCACCAACTCCCACATAAGGAGCTATAGGTAAAGGTTCACTAAATGGATCTCCTATGGGCTGGAAGGAAAAATCATAAGTTAGGGGAACGAGAAATACAGTATCATCTCCTAAAATTGCCGATGGTCTAACTGATAGAGTCCTGGTGAAACCAACTTTGCTGATGACTGTAAAATTACCATCGCCCAAGGTTGAAGATCCGCCACTTAACCCAATATTGCCAGCAACGCCAACATAGCTACTACCACCACGGGTAGGTCTTCCTAAATCAATATCTGCTTGTGCTATTTCTTTCGGCTGTGCTACTTGAGCCGCAGATGGTTGGGAAGTAGGCTTTGTATCTTCAGAAGTCAAGATTGTTGATGAGGTCGCTACTGTCCCTGGAATGGGTATAATTGTCCGATTAGCCGTTTTTAGAGTAGCGGCGTTGGGAAATTGCTGTATTTTAGACACAGTGGTGTTAAGTTCTGTGCTTTCCTGGTGATTAGAGATGACAGCGGCCTCTGGATGGGTTGTCTGAGCAGTTGCACAAACGCTGCTACCTAAAACTGTCAGGGTGGCTAGACTTGGTACACAAATAAGATGTTTACGTAGAAACATAGTATTTACATTCACTCCTACATGAATTATGACGACAACAGATATTTTGTTGCTGTGGGTTTAATGTAACAAATTTGAGCAATATTCAACATTTAAAACCAAAAAAACATTTTTTACATCTTTAATTTGACATAAGCAATTAGAATCTCAGGATAAGATTATGAATATGGTGAATCCTGAATCTGATAGATGATTTATAGCACTGATGTACAAGTTACAAAAGTTATCAAGAGCGGTGGCTTTTCCCCGTTCCCTATTCCCTATTCCCTAGTTAGTTATAAATTTTTGTAATCAGATGTTTTCCAGACTAGAAAGCTAATATCTATATGGTGACAGCAGTTTTCATGTCTTTAGACCACAGTAAAGGCGAAGCATTCGGACAATTAATTATCGGTTTTTACCTAAGACTATCATCCGAATGCTGATGCTTCCAGCACGCTTCGCGAACGCCCCTACATTGTTGACGCGAAACCTAAATCAGAAACCTAAATCAAAATGTGGTTTATTTACCTGAAAATTGCTGTAAACTCACACAAGGTGCATCTGTACTGTTAATAATAGAAATTGTAGATATGGCACTATAGCCTCAATGATTCCAGTTCAACTGATCCTAAAAAACTTCCTGAGTTACCGTGATGCAACTTTAGATTTTGGCGGGTTGCATACGGCTTGTATTTGTGGTTCTAATGGTGCGGGTAAATCTTCTCTTCTGGAAGCTATTACTTGGGCTATTTGGGGTGAAAGTCGTGCTACTGTTGAAGATGATGTGATTTATTCTGGCGCAAAAGAAGTCAGAGTAGATTTTACTTTCTACAATAATTTACAAAAATATCGGGTGATTCGTACTCGTGTCCGGGGTGCAACTAGCGTTTTGGAATTTCAAATTGAAACTCCCGCTGGTTTTCGTCCTCTGACTGGTAAGGGGATGCGAGCAACCCAAGATGTGATTTTACAACATATCAAGCTTGATTATGAGACTTTTATTAATTCTGCTTACCTGCGTCAAGGTCGGGCGGATGAGTTCATGCTCAAGCGTCCCACGGAACGGAAGGAAATTCTAGCGGAATTATTAAAACTTAATCAATATGATCTTTTGGCAGAAAAGGCTAAGGATAATTCTAAACAGTATAAAGGACGGGCGGAAGAGTTAGAACGTTCTTTGGATAATATTAAATCTCAACTTCAACAACGAGAAGCAACTACAGCAGAAAAAGCAGAGTTAGAAGTTCAACTCAATCATCTGCAACAACAGCAAGCTGCTGATAATATTCAATTACAAAGTTTGAAAGTTATTCAAAGTCAACGCCAAAATTTAGAGGAAAAACTGAGTTTTGTCAGACAGCAATATCAAAATCTTAGTGAAGATTGCGATCGCCTAGATCAAGACAAGTTAGCTGTCAAATCCCAATTGGCTGCTTTAGAATCTATTTTACATCAATCCGACCAAATTCAAGCTGGATACTCTCAATTTCAAACTTTGCAATCTCAAGAAGAAGTTTTTGCTATTAAGTTTGAACAACATACCCGCGCTATTACTTTAAGACAACAACAACAACAACAACTGGATAAACAAATTCAATCTATTGAACGCAAAATACAAGCAGCAGAGGCTGAATTAAATAATTTAGAAAAAGAACAACAAGAAATCAAACCAATTTTGAAAAAGTCTGGAGAAATTGAAACAGCTTTATCTCAATTATCTGCTGCACGTGAGCATCTTAACTCTTTAGAAAATTTGCAAATACAAGTCAAACCTTTATTAGAACAAAGAGCAAATTTACAAACTGAATTAGAACGTATCCATAGTAGATTATTAGCAAGTTTAGAACAGTTACAAGTTACAGAAAATCAAATTGAATCTAAAATTCGCAAACAATCTCAGTTACAACAAGATGTGATAGAAGTAGATTTACAAATTGAAGAATTGGAGAAGAAGCGAGTTTATTTGCAAAGGGTACAGGACAAAGGCCATGAACGTCGCCATTTTATAGAACGTTTACAAGCTCATCAAAAAGACTACGAAAAATTACTAGGAGACTTAGAACAAAAAATACAACTTCTTCAAAATCCTAATGCTTTGTGTCCCTTGTGTGAACATCCTTTAGATGAAAATCACTGGCATCGAGTAATACAAAAAACCCAAATAGAATATGAAGATACTCAAGGGCAATTTTGGGTACTGCGGGAACAGATGGCAGTTTCTGACCGAGAAATTCAAGTATTAAGGCAGGAATATCGAGAAATATCGCAGCAAGTAGCAAATTATGACGCTTTAAGGGAAAAAAAGGGGAAATTAGCAGCCCAGTTACAAGCGTCGGCTGAACTGCAAACGCAACTAAAACAGGTTTTAACAGAAAAAGAAAAGTTACATAGGGTTTTAGAAGGTGATTATGCACCTGATAAACAGGCAGAAATTCAAGAGTTAGATGAATATATCAAACAACTAAATTACAATGAACAAGATCATGCTTTAGCTAGAAGTGTAGTAGAAAACTTACGATGGGCAGAAATTAAACAAGTCCAGATTAAAGATGCCAAGAAAAAACAAGCTCAAATAGCAGCGAGAAAACCAGAGCTACAAGCTATGATTGAGGAATTGAAGGCGCAAATAGCATCAGAACAAACAAATTCAGAGATAGCAAGAGGAATATTAGCACTAGAAACCCAAATTACAGAAATTGCTTACAGTTCCGAGCAACATAGTAATATTCGTAAAGGTGTTAAAGAGTTTCAATCTTGGCAGTTACCCTATCAGCAGTTTTTATCTGCTCAACAAGAATATCCCCAACTACAGAAAAGATTGGAGGATTTAACAAATGCTTATAATAGCAGAACCGCAGATAAACAAAAACTTGCCATTGAAATGGATAGTATTGTAGAGCAATTAAAAGCTAGTGAGAATCCTGTTGAGCAAATTCATGATTTAGAACAGAAAATAGCCATTTTTCGCCGAGAAATGGATGAAAAAATCGCTTATTTGGGGCGTTTAGAACAACAAGTACATCAGTTAGAACTGTTGCAAAATCAATATGAGCAAGAACAAGAGCAATTACAAGATTGTAAACAGCAACAACGGGTATATCAGGAATTAGCGCAAGCATTTGGTAAAAATGGTATCCAAGCTTTGATGATTGAAAATCTGTTACCCCAACTAGAAGCTGAGACAAATCTACTCCTGGCGCGGTTGAGTGCCAATCAACTGCACGTACAATTTGTTACTCAGAAAGCGGGAAGAAGTGGTAAGTCAACGCGGAAAAATGCCAAGTTGATAGATACCTTAGATATTTTAATTGCTGATGCGCGGGGTACACGAGCTTATGAAACTTATTCGGGTGGAGAAGCATTTAGAATTAATTTTGCGATTCGTTTAGCATTAGCAAAATTATTAGCCCAGCGTGCGGGTGCGGCGTTGCAGTTGTTGATTATAGATGAAGGATTTGGTACACAGGATACAGAAGGGTGCGATCGCCTGATTGCGGCCATAAATGCGATCGCTGCTGATTTTGCTTGTATTCTCACTGTCACACACATTCCTCACCTCAAAGAAGCATTTCAAGCCCGGATTGAAGTAAATAAAAATCAGCAAGGTTCACATTTATCATTGTCAATTTAATCATGATCAAATTGAAAGTGAACTCCCTGTTCCCTAAAGATCAAGAATTATTCTTCAACTTGTTTAGTATTACCAGCTTTCACCCAACCTTCTTGATCAGTACCTGCAATGCGAATTTTTTGCCAATTTTTATCCGCGCTTTCTTCTAAGATGATGACTTTTTGATTACCACCAACACCACCAATACTTTGTGCATCTGAGGCTGGTTTATCTCGCATACTCAAACCTTGCGGCCAAGTTACAATAGCTTGGTAAGCTCCTGGTGGTAAGGTATCAGGTGATTCAGTGGGAGTAGGAGTAGGACTAGGACTAGGTTTAGGACTGCTAGTAGGACTAGGTTTAGGTGTGGTAGTAGCTTTTACTGGTGTGACTTTTGGTTTGTTCGCTTTGGGTTTGGGACTATCATTAGCAAACATGGGTTTTTCGGGAGGAATGGCGGTACGATTAACAAAATAGAGAGCTATTGTCAGTCCGCTACCTAATAAAACTGCGATCGCTAATACAAAACCAAGTATAAGTTTAAAAAATCCAGAAATTATTTTCATATTTTTTAGTCAGGAGTCAGGAGATCAAGGAGTCAGGAGTCGTAGGGGCGAAGCATTCGGGTAACCAATTATCAATTTTATAAAAAGGCTATTTTCCTGTAAGGGCGAAGCATTCGGGCGACAAATTATCATTTTATCAAAAGGCTATTTTCCGAATGCTTCGCCCCTACTTCGCCCCTACTTCGCCCGTACAGGAGTCAGGAGATCAAGGAATCAGAAATCATAGAAAGTTCTTCTTCACTGTCACCTGTCACCTTCTTCCCCAGTCCCCAGCCAAATATTATTACATTTGACGTTGAATGCGATCGCTTAAAGCATTATGCTTAGAAGCCAAACGCGCTCTCCCTGCTGCTGCCCATTCTTGCAGTTTTTGGATCTGTTCTACCGCAGTTCGCGCCAAAGGTATGATTTGACTAGCCGATTCTAAAATATCATCGGTCGTGAAATCACGATTTTGGCTAAAACCAATGTGCATCGCTTCAATTAACGTTTGTTCAATTTCTGCACCGGAAAAATCGGGAGTTTCGTAAGCTAACCGATCAATGTCATAGCTTTTGAGGTTATGGGGACGCAAGCGGGATAAGTGTACAGTAAAAATGGCTTTTCTTTCTTCTTGGGTGGGTAAACCGACAAAGAAAATTTCATCAAATCGCCCTTTCCGCAGCATTTCTGGGGGTAAAGCTTGAATATCGTTAGCGGTGGAAACGACAAACACGGGTGAAGTTTTTTCTGCTAACCAAGTGATAAATGTCCCAAATACCCGGCTAGTTGTTCCTGCATCACCTTTACTACCTAAACCAGAAAAGGCTTTGTCAATTTCATCAATCCACAATACACAGGGTGCAAGGGCTTCCGCAACTTGAATCATTTGCCGGGTGCGAGATTCTGATTCACCGACTAAACCACCAAATAAGCGCCCCACATCCAAGCGTAATAAAGGTAAATGCCAATGATGGGCGATCGCCTTAGCTGTTAAAGATTTACCAGTTCCTTGAATCCCCACCAACATTAAACCACGGGGATGCGGTAATCCGTACTGTCGCGCTCGTTCTGTGAATGAACCACCCCGACGAATTAACCAATCTTTGAGATTATCCAGTCCCCCAATATCAGATATTTGCTCAGTGGCGGGGTAAAAGTCCAGGATTTGGGTTTGGCGGATAGTTTGGCGTTTTTCCTCCAAAACTAAATCAACGTCTTCTGGTTGTAGTTCTCCGTGGGATGCGATCGCCCTGGCTAAAACTCGGCGTATCCGTTCCATTGATAACCCTTGACAGGAACGCACCAAGTCATCAATAAATTTACCGGAAAGTGCGTTACCAGTGGCTTGTAATAGGCGTTCTACCTCGGTTTTTATTTCTGGTGCTGCGGGTAAGGGAAATTCCACCACGGTTAAAACTTCGGTTAAATCGTCGGGAATAGCAATGCGTGGGGATAATAAAACAATATTTTTCGGTTGAGATTTCAGGAGTCGGGCTAAGTTGCGAAGTTTGCGAGCGATCGCCACATCTTCTAAAAAGCGGTGATAATCCCGGAGAATTAGCACTGCTGGGGCGGAAGGGGGTAATTTTTCAATAAATTCTAATGCTTGCAGGGGGTTGCGTTTGCCAAAGCCAGTATCGTTGGGGTTGCCTTGATAACCATCCACAAAATCCCAGGTATAAACGGGGCGGTTTCCTTGGTTTGTCGCTTCTTCACGGATAGCAGTTTCTACCCGTTCTTCTTCGTGGGTGGGGATGTAAATGAGGGGGTAGCGGGCGCGGAGGAGGAGTTTAAATTCTTCGCGGAAGTTCATGATGTAGATGTTTGGTGATTTTTGTTCTTTTCTTATTTTTAAGGTAATGAACCACGAAGACACTTTCACCGGAGGTGTTCCCGAAGGGTAGGAAGCGAAGGAAGCGAAGGGAAGAAAGTTTTACACAGATTTTTAGTTGGTTTTGGTAATTTGAGAATTTTTTTATTTTGCAGATAGGGCGATCGCTGTTTCTTGTGAAAAACTCTTGAGTATAATTCAGCCGTTACCGAAGGTATCGCTTTAGTCTGAGAATATGATGTTAGTTTACCAGAGTTCTCATTCTCACTTTGTCATCTTCCACAACGCTAAAATGACCATACCAATCATCACGCAGAGCGATCGCTTTGACAGCTTTTTCCGCTACTACTGCACCAGAGGGTGCTTTTATTCTAAATAAAATAATCCCAGTTGTAGCAGGTAACTGTGAACGAAAAGCCAATTCTCCAAAATCTTTATCAAAGGTTAAGAGAATACGGTTTTCTGCTTGGGCGCGACTTAATACTTGAGGATCAGAAATACCAGGTGAGTCTATTCTAATCCAAGCCACATCATGTCCGTTTTCTCTCAAAGCTTCAACCGCATCCAGGGGGAAATTTTCATTAGCTAAAAAACGCATGATTTAGGCAGGAATAGCATAGACTTTTTCAGATTTTAAGGAAGCACTAGCATAGGCAAGACAGGCTTGAATATCTTTAATAGTAATACCTGGATAATTACGCAAAATTTCTTCATTACTCCAGCCTTGGGCAAGAAGATCAATAATAAATTCTACTGCTAGTCGTGTTCCTTTGATGATAGGTTTACCGACTAAGATGTTTGGATCTATAGTAATTCTAGTTTGCCAATCCATAATTATTCAGGGTTCAAATATATGAAAGTGTTTATTAGTCCATTCCATCAATTTTATATTGTACCCATCATCTGAATTGCCTGGGACAAAAATTGTTCTGCGCGGTCAATCTGTTCTGTCGCTTGATCGCTTTAGCTTTGAGTAGAAGTTCCCGTTGTTCATCGGTCATAGGAAAACGCCTTCTTTACGGATATTCCTGAGTAATGAACCGTTGCCGGTTTGATAGTGGGTTTCGTCCATGAAAAGACAGCTAATGACAACATCATAGTCTAGGGAAAGATCAGCGATCGCCTTTCCTGTGCGTTTAATTTCTTCACCTGGGTTAACAGGAGGTTTCAGCACTACCAACACATCTATATCTGATCCGGGTTCTGCATCACCACGCGCTTGAGAACCATAGAGGGTGAGGTTTTGTAGGCGATCGCCATACAGGTCAGTGAGTTCTGTTTTTAGGCGAGTGAGAATAGGTTTTAGGTTAATATTCATAGACTTTAGACTGTATTTATTTTCCGTAATTCTACACTACCGCCTTCAAAAACTTGAATTATCAGTTGATATCCTTGCATCAATGACATTCCCACCAGAGGTTCTGAATCTGCTTCATCAATGGGAATTTTGATAGGAACTCCATCCCAAATTATAACTGCTTCGTAAACATTAAAAACGCATTCACTACCATCACCGAGAATTGCGCGTCCTCGCCTTTTCCATCTTAAATTTAACTGATTAATTAAATCCTGTGGTAATGAAAGCCAACCATTAAAACCTGTATCTATAACTGCATTTTGTCTAGAGATTTTACTATCTGACCCAAAAATTATCAGTGGTATAATTGCATCTAAATCGTCGTTTACAATTCCTGTAATCATATAGATATTTTATTCCGTCCACCAAAGCGACGCACATAACGAGAACCAATGCGAACTATCCAAATTTGTGCATCAGGGTGACGAAATTCTAGGCGATCGCAAGCTGCTATTTCACTCGCATCAATTTCAAAATCTCCCGTTTCAATATCAATAGCTACAATTTTTCCTTGATTACCTGCTTCTATTTTTGGGCGTATTTGCATTTCGTAGATTTGCTCACCGATTTGGGCAAATTCTTCTTTACTATAGCGGGGTTGGTGAATGGTCATATTTTGAGCTTCTTTTCGATATTAAATATTTTATCACATGGGATGCGATGCTACTGTAAGAGGGGAAATATGAACATCAGCAATAAAACGTAGGTTATTCATGCTGAAGGAATGCTGGTCATTTTATCTGAAACTGTCCAAGCTGCATAGTTGAGAGTTTGTCTAATATCTTCTTCCTCTAATTCTGGATAAGCTGCTAAAATTTCCTCAATTGAAAGTTTGCTGGCTAGTAATTTGAGAATAAAAGCTACAGTAATACGCATTCTTCTAATTGTTGGTTGTCCTAAACAAATGTGAGGATTAATAGTAATGCGATCTAATTGATTCAGCATTATTAACTCCTAATATCAAACACGATAATAGATTTATATTGCTCTCCTTGGTATCCAGAGCAATTTTACCACTCATTTGCATTTACCCGCCGACATTGAGCAATTGACTGTTTTATCTCTGCTGCTTCTGCATCGCTTAAAATTCCTGTAAATTTAGCAAGAGGATGATCTTTTCGTGTAGCTTTCACAGCAGGATGTACTAATTCATTAGGTACTTGATTTCGTTCAATATAATCATTAATTTCTGCTTGATGATCTAGATAAAAACTCAAGGCATCAAATACTTGTGCCAGTGTTAAATGTGGTAAATGATTAGGGATTTCTTCTGGCATAATTCCCAATCGCCATAAACCAACAATAGCACGGATCGATGTCCGAGTACCTGTAATAATTGGCTCTCCACCTAAAATTTCAGGATTGCGTGTTACATATCTTGAGGATGTTTCAGCAAACATAATAAAAGTTACTCAAGTAGTATGATTTTTCTTCTAGTTTATCTTATGCGTTAGCCCTCGCAATTGCTATAATGATGTCAGTGAGCAACTAGAAAAAGTCATGCCTGAACTAAAAGTTAGTATCAGTGAAACCACACACAAAACTCTGCTAACGATGGCAGAGGACTCTGGTGAGACAATTCAATCAGTTTTAGATCGAGCTATTGAGAATTATCGCAGGTCTTTGTTTCTGACACGAGCCAATGAAGCTTTCACTGTTTTAAGGCAGAATGAAACTCTGTGGGAAGAGGAGGTTTCTGAGAGACAGTTATGGGAGCAAACTATAGCGGACGGGGTTGAAGGTTAGTGGTAAAAATCGCTAGAGGAGAGATATGGCTAGTAGACCTTAATCCTGTGCGCGGACATGAACAAGCTGGTAAACGCCCTTGTTTAATTATTTCGGTGGATCTATTTAATCAAGGTGCATCTGGTTTAGTAGTTGTGTTACCTATTACATCGAAAGATAAAGGAATCCCCTTTCACGTAAAAATTAATTCTCCAGAGGGAGGGATTAAAACTCAAAGTTTTATTAAATGTGAAGACGTGAGATCAATCTCTGTGGAACGCCTTGATAAGTGTTGGGGAAATGTTTCTTCAGAGACACTAGCAGAAGTTGAAGACAGGCTAAAAATTTTGATGGGATTGTAGTTTATTGCTGACTATTTAAAATAAAATTGCGATCGCACTTTTCTAGTTTATCTGATGTGTTAGCAGAGTTCGATCTTCGCCTAGTGTTCCCTAAGAAAAGTATCGCTCTTATGCAACTTAAAAAAGCAGAAGTGATGAAAGAATGAACCACGAAGGAACGAAGGAAACGAAGGGAAGAGAGTTTGAGAGGGATTTTTTGTTGGTTTTGGTAATTTGATAATATATCGTTATTTTGGAAATAAGGCGATCGCTTTACCATCCTATACAAAAAATAGCGATCGCTACCCTCGTCGCAGTCATCGCTATCATGTAAACAAAAAATGTGGGCTAATGAAATTTAACTCTATGGGAAAAGCGATAACACTTGTGTTTTAAGAATGAGAAAGAGATTTGAAAACTTGTACTTCCAAGTCATAAATTGGAGACATAATGCCCGTATTTCTGTCATTCAGAAGATTAGCTTCCATTTTTGTTAAATATTCTTTGATCTCGCTCCTAAGAATTGGCTCGTTGACTTTACGATTTTGATAGTGATCTATTAAGTCCCAAGCAACAATTCCTATCCCTAATATTGGACCTACAATCGGTGCAGTTGCAACTGCCACAGCTTCTCCTAGAGCCTCACTGGCAACTCCTCCGGCTTTTCCTAGCATCTTTCCTACAGTCTTGCCAGTAATTTTACCAACAGATTTTCCTGCAAATTTACCAAAAGTCTTAGCACTTGTTTTTGCCAGAATTACTCCTCCAGCAATAGCTGTACTTCCTGCCGATTTAAAGGCAAGTGAAGTTCCTCTATTACTTTCGGAAGAGCGTGTTACTAGAGAGATATCCTGAAGGTATCGTTGCCATCTCGATTCAGGGATATTAAGGTTTTGTTTAGTAATATTAAGTTGAGTTTTAAGGGTATTGATGTAGACATTGCGAGTCTCATCAGTTAAAGTTTCAATCTCAAGTTGAGCAATTTTTGGCTGCAATACCAGGTTCGTGAATTGAGACTGAACTATTTGATTTAATTTTTCTTCAGCAGTGGGAGTATTACCATTAAGCCAGTGATAACCAGTTTGGAAGAGGGATTGAATACCAATAAATTGCTGATTCCAGTATCCAAAATACCAAGGAAGAAAACTGTCATCTACTTTTACCATTAACTCATCTACCCACACATCTAACTTATTAGACCTGTCCGAAAATTAAAAAGGCAGTCTGTGTATGGCTTTGAGGATGTTCTCATTTCAGCCAGACTTGACGTAATCATCAGGGCTAGAGATAGTTACTGTTAGTATAGCCCGGAAAAAAT
>NZ_BJCE01000103.1:0-18740 GCF_005402885.1 Sphaerospermopsis reniformis | reverse complement strand
TATATCTTGTAATTTAAAATCTTGTGCTGCTTTGATTCCCCACAGCGCCAATTGTCCCCCTAGAGAATACCCTGTAAACCTGCATTTTGGAGGACAACCCATTGCTACCGCTTGCTGGGCAATTCTGACAAAATCTTCGCCTTCATACAACCCATCAGAAGTTAAAGTTGGGGATAATTCTGCCGTTTTACCATGCGCCCGCCAATCAAAGAGAACCACAGCATAACCTTGAGAGTATGCTTTACGTCCCAACAATCTTAAAAACCATTGTTGTTCTAACTCTCCTGTAATACCATAAGTGCCAATAATTGTGCTGTGGGCATTTTCGGGTATGGCAACCCAACCGAAAATTGGTACATCCTGCCCTCCCGTAAATACGACCTGCTGATACAGTGGTTCTGGATGTGGAGTTGTACTTTCCCAATCACGTCCTGCCCATAAAGCAGTGTAAGCAGTCATGGCAGCACCATTTCGCAAGAAATAGGGCGGACTGTAGGTAGAGTTACACACCATATATTAATTTTCGTGTAAATTAGTATTGTTTTCACAATCTCTAATTTTAATATTTATGTTGGATTTTAAATCTTTTTTTACAATCGAAAAAGTAATCTTTGTATCTCTCAAAGGTTCTTAATTTATCCTTAAATAAAGTAGTCATAATTTTTTAATAATGCCCAGGATTCTTGTCATAGATGATGACCCAGCGATTTCAGAACTTGTTGCCGTCAACTTGGAAATGGCTGGCTACGATGTTAGTCAAGCTGAAGATGGCATCAAAGGTCAGGCGCTGGCGCTCCAGTTACAACCCGACTTGATCATGCTTGATCTGATGTTGCCCAAAGTAGACGGTTTTACCATTTGCCAGCGTTTACGTCGGGATGATCGCACAGCTGAAATTCCGGTTTTAATGCTGACAGCATTAAACCAAACTCAATATAAAGTTGAGGGTTTCAATGCTGGCGCAGATGACTACTTGACCAAACCTTTTGAAGTAGAAGAAATGCTGGCACGAGTGCGGGCTTTGTTACGACGTACTGACCGCATTCCCCAAGCCGCAAAACACAGTGAAATTCTTAACTATGGTTCTCTTACCCTCGTTCCAGAAAGATTTGAGGCCATTTGGTTTGGTGAAACTGTAAAACTGACTCATTTAGAATTTGAGTTGCTTCATTGCTTGCTTCAGCGTCATGGACAAACAGTTTCTCCCAGTGAAATTTTGCGAGAAGTTTGGGGTTATGACCCTGATGATGACATTGAAACTATTCGGGTGCATATTCGCCACTTGAGAACTAAACTCGAACCAGATCCTCGCCATCCCTGCTACATTAAGACGGTTTATGGTGCAGGATACTGTCTAGAGTTGCCCAGCGCACCACCATCAAGTGAGGGAACTACCGCTACATTAGTTGAGTGATATGGGAACTGGGGACTGGGGACTTCCATCTCCCCACGCCCTACTTAACTGCTTGCAGTTTTGTCACCTTGAGTTTAAAGTTACCAACCCCAGTTTCTCCAAAAGACCGGACACGAACAATATAATTTCCTGTTTCGGTGATGCGGGTAAACAGGAGAGAATTACTTGTACCATCAGGTCCATCATCATTTTCTGCCACCGTTGAACCATCAGGACCTAAAAGAGTAATAATAGTGTCAAAGTTTTCAGATGACAAATCAATTGCTAAATTATCACCTTTATTTAATTTGACTGTATAATCACGCGCAAACCCCCCTTGACCTGTGGGAATGTCTGTAGCTGTTAATGTATCAGCAATTTCTGAACTACTATTTAAGGGAATGGGTTTATATAAATTATTTGTATTTGTATTTGTATTTGCATTATTCGTATTTTGAGCAAATACTGTATTTATACTGATTAAAATTGTCAGTATACTTACAGGAAAGATAATTATTTTTTTTAAACCCACTGCAAAACCTTTGTTCATAAATGAAAACATTTTTCCCTCAAACACAGGGTATAATTTTGTTAATTATAGATTTATCACCCACAAGTTGCCCATTAACTCTAGGCTGATCTATCTTTACCCGTTGTGGCTACAGCAGCTACCCCCAATACAGAAATATGACCTTGATTAAGTGTATATACAGCAGATTTGACGGTTGCGCCAGTAGTATAAATATCATCTACTAACAGCACGGGTGCATCTGGACGAATACGGCTAAAATCCGATCCTAGAGCAAAAGCATCTGCTAAATTTTGTTCTCGTTCTGCACCGGATACGCTAAATTGTGCTTTTGTATCTTTAACTCTGGCTAACCCATTTGATTTTAATTTTAACCCAGTGATCTGACAAAATCCTTGGGCGATTATTTCAGCTTGATTAAAACCCCTTTCTTTGAGCTTTTTTGGGTGAAGTGGTATGGGTACAATTACAGGTTTTTGATTTTTTAATGTACAATTTAATATCCATGATTCTCCTAGATACTGACCCAATAACCGCCCCATTTCTGGCTGGTTTTCATATTTCATGACGGCGATCGCCCTTTTTAATGTTCCTCCATAACTCCCCCAACTAAACACGGGTAAAGGTTGTTTCCATAAGACATTGGGGTTTTGCAGATGGCAGCTTTGTAATTGTTTATTACAATATTGACAAAGTTGCTGTTTTGTGTTTCGCTGGCAGATAGGGCAATTGTTCTGTAAAAACAAATTTAGTAAATTTTTAAACATAGTAATTGCTAATTGCTGATTGGTCATTAGTTATTTTTCCCAGTCACCAGTCACCTCAAGTATTTCACATACACGCGATCGCATCTTTTTGTTTCCACTCCTGTCGCGGGGATATATCCATTATTCTCATAAAGCTGGACTGCTTCTTTTAAGACGCTGGCTGTTTCTATCCAAATTTGTTCAAATCCGCGTTTTTCTATAGTTAATTCTAGCTGCTGTAATAAATATTTTCCTAAACCTAAACCACGAATTTCTGGTAAAAGATACATTTTTCTGATTTCTACAGCCTGTTCTCCCCGTTTTATGGGATAATATGCCCCTGTACCTACTATTTTGTTTTGGTGTTCAATTACCCAAAATTCACCACCAACAGCTAAGTAATATTCCTCAATTTCTAAAACGTCTCTATCTGCACCGTCTGCTTCCCAACCTAAGCCATATTCTGCTAAGACTGTACTAATTACGTTTGCTGCTGCTGTGCAATCGCTCTTTTGCCAGTCACGAATGATAAAGTTTTGGTACAATAGTTTCATGTTGATTAGGGAATTAAGAGGAAAGAACCACAAAGTACGCAAAGTACACAAAGGAAGGATGTTTTCGAGAGATTTTTTGTGTCAGAGGTTGGATTTAAAATCTAAGTTAAATATTAAGTTAAATATTAAGTTAAATATTAAGGTAAGTTGTTAGTATTAATTATCAGAATCAATCTAAAATCCAAAATCTAAAATTCCTAAACAGTTGCAAATATTAAAAAATAATTGATACACTTGTTCCTTTATACCAGTTTACAGTGAAGCAGCGCCCATAATGGTGCATATCAAGCGGGTTGAACTTACTAATTTTAAGTCTTTCGGTGGTACAACTTCTGTCCCTTTACTACCGGGTTGTACTGTCATTTCTGGTCCTAACGGATCGGGAAAGTCAAATATTCTGGATGCGTTGCTGTTCTGCTTAGGACTATCCAGTTCTAAGGGTATGCGTGCTGATAAATTGCCAGATTTGGTTAATAATAATCAAGTCGCTAAAGGACGTAATGCCATTGAGGCTATTGTAACTGTTACTTTTGATATTTCTGATATTGTCTCACGCAAAGACGCAAAGGCGCAGAGTGAGGAAGATCAGGAAGTTGAGGAAGTTAGGGAAGTAGAGGAAGCGGAAAATAATTCCCAGTCACCAGTCCCCAGTCCCCAGTCACCAACTGAGTGGAGTGTTACTCGACGTTTACGGGTTAACTCTCAGGGTGGTTATACTTCTAATTATTATATTAATGGGTCTTCTTGTACTTTGACTGAGTTACATGAGGAGTTGGAAAATTTAAGAATTTACCCTGAAGGTTATAATGTGGTTTTGCAGGGTGATGTCACCAGCATTATTTCTATGAATGCTAGGGAACGTCGAGAAATTATTGATGAGTTAGCTGGTGTTGCTGCGTTTGATAGAAAGATTAATCAAGCTAAGGGAACTTTAGATGAGGTTAAGGAAAAGGAAGATAGTTGTAAAATTATAGAAGGGGAGTTGACTTTACAACGCGATCGCCTTTATCAAGATAAGCTAAAAGCTGAAAAGTATCGTCAGTTAAAACAGGAGTTTCAAGAAAAGCAATCTTGGGAATCTGTGTTATCATGGCGTTCTCTCCAAGCACAGCAGGAAAAGTTAGCAACGGATATTCAAGCTGGTGATGTTGCGTTTACTCAAATTTCTGAAAGTTTAAATACTGTTACTCAAAATATTGATCAACAAAGTACACTTCTCAATGAATTAAATGCTCATGTAAAATCTTTGGGTGAGGATCAGCTTTTAGCGGTTCAGTCTACTTTTGCAACCAAAGAAGCGGAACGCAAGCAACTTCAACGACAAAAGGGTGAGCTAGAGTCTCATTTACAGGAAACTGTTAAACGGTTAAACCAAACTCAACAGGAAATTCAAGAGTATCAGGTTTCTCTCCAACAAAATCAACAACAATATAATTCAGCAAGTTTAAATTTAACGTCTTTGCAAAATGAACGCAATCAAGCACGAGAAAGGTTAGAATCATCTCGTCAAGTTGCTGCGGAAATTGCTACCGCTTCGGAAGTTTGGGTACAACAACAAACAGCTTTAAGTCGGCAAATTGAAACTTTACTGCAAACTATTGAACCTCAAAGAACTGAGCAAGCACAACTGAGAGAAAGGAATTTTCAGTTACAGGAACTTATTACAGAAGAATCTCAGATTCTTGCTGATTTAGAACCACAATTGGCAGAAAAACAAGCAGAATGCGAAAAATTAGAAGTTGAGTTTAACGGTTCTAGTAAACCGATTCAAAATTTAGCAGAGAATTTAGCAGCGACAGATCAAGAATTACAAATACAACAAGATACCCAAAAACGTTTATTACAAGAACAACGTGATAAACAACGTCAGTTAGATAAACTGGAAGCACAAACCCAAGCACAGCAAGAAGTACATGGAACTCAAGCAAGTAAAATTATTATTCAATCTGGTTTACCCGGTTTATGTGGGTTGGTGGTAGATTTGGGTAAGGTTGACTCTCGCTATCATCTGGCTTTAGAAACTGCTGCGGGTGCAAGATTAGGTCATATAGTAGTAGAAGATGATCGTGTTGCTGCTGCGGGAATTGAATTATTAAAACAAAAACGTGCGGGAAGAGCAACTTTTTTACCTTTGAATAAAATAAAAGCTTCTAAGTTTACCCCAGATTTAACACTGCGTTATGTTGATGGTTTTGTTGAATATGCGATGAATCTGGTAGAGTGCGAGCAGCGTTATCAAGAAGTTTTTAAGTATGTATTTGGAAATACAGTAGTTTTTAGAACTTTGGAACAAGCGAGAACTCAAATCGGACTTTATCGCATTGTTACTTTAGATGGGGAATTATTAGAAACTAGCGGTGCTATGACTGGTGGGAGTAATACGCAACGCTCAAGTTTAAAATTTGGCACTGGTGAACAAAAAGAATCTGAGGAAGTTGTCAATTTAAGGACGCGATTAGGAGATATTGAAAGAGTTTTAGAACGTTGTGCAGAAGCTATCACTAATTTATCTGCTCGTAGTAAACAACTAAGTTTGGAGTTAACGGAAGCAAGACAAGGGCGCAGAGAACAACAATTATATTTAGAACAGTTGAAAAAAGAGGTAAAAACCTTAAACGCGCAGTTAGAAAATACCCGCTCTCAACTATCCCAAAATACTGAAAAATTCAATCATGCTCAAACTCGGTTAGAAGTTCTAGATCGGGAATTACCAGATCAAGAAAATCAACTGCAACAATTACGACATACCTTAGCTGAGTTGGAAGCATCGCAAACCCCCAGCGAATGGCAGGAAATTCAAGCTACCATTAGAGAACAAGAGCAGCAATTACAACAAAAAGAAACTACTGTCAGGGAAGTAGAACAAAGATTGCAAAACCTGGAAAATCAGAAACAGCGTTTACAAGAGAAAATTACCGAATCAGAAACGCGAGTTATTGAATATCAAAATGAAAAAACTAATCTTGAAAGTCAACAGTCAACAGTTAACAGTCAACTTGCAGAACTGAATACTCAAATTACCGCAACTCAAGCTAGTTTAAAAGAACTTGAGCAGAATTTAGGTGAGGAGAAAAAGAAACGAGATACAGCAGAACAGGAATTAAGAGATTTAATATTACGTCAACAAAAATTACAATGGGAAATTGAGAAGCTGCAACAAACCCAAGAAAAACGCAGAGAAGACTTAACTGCATTGCAAGCGCAATTGCAAACCTTAGCCGCAGAATTACCCAACCCCTTACCAGAAGTACCAGATAAAGTAGATTTAGAAGAATTGCAGAAAGAATTACGCAGTTTAGGCAAACGTTTACAGGCAATGGAACCCGTAAATATGTTAGCCTTGACTGATTATGAAATAGTAGAAGGACGTTTACAAGAACTAACCCAGAAATTAGAAACTTTAGAAGCAGAAAGAACAGAATTATTATTAAGAATTGAGAATTTTACCACTTTACGACAAACTGCTTTTAAAGAAGCTTTCGACGCAGTAAACGAGAACTTTCAATCAATTTTTGCCACCTTATCCGATGGTGACGGTTATTTACAACTTGATAACCCGGAAGATCCCTTTATTAGTGGTTTAAACTTAGTTGCACACCCCAAAGGAAAACCCGTACAACGTTTAGCATCCATGTCTGGGGGAGAAAAATCTTTAACAGCACTCAGTTTTATTTTCTCACTGCAACGTTATCGCCCATCCCCATTTTACGCCTTTGATGAGGTGGATATGTTTTTGGATGGGGCAAATGTGGAAAGATTAGCGAAAATGATTCAACAACAAGCACAACAAGCGCAGTTTATCGTTGTGAGTCTGCGTCGTCCGATGATAGAATCGGCACAGCGTACAATAGGGGTGACTCAAGCTAGAGGTGCTTATACTCAGGTTTTGGGGATTAAATTGAAATCATCTGATTGATAGGTAAGAGTTAAGAATTAAGAATTAAGAATGGTAATAAAAATTTAACTTTTCAATTGCCTATTCTCAATTGTCACGTTTGTGTTAAAAATAGTGATATACATAAGCCGGATTCGAGATTGCCTACGGTACAGCAAACAGGACGTAACTGATGATACAATATATTTAATTTTTATGAGTTATTCAAATGCCCAATTTTAGGTAAAAATGACCTTATGCAAGTAAAAATCATTGGAAAAGCAAAAGATTTACGAACCAATACAGATATTCTTTATGCTCAATTATCTATACAAGACTATTTAGATTTAGTAGGTGATAATTTTGATGATTATGAACCTCAAAGAAAACGCGAGAAATATAAAGCTTATGAACGCATGAAAGTTGACATCATGAATGGTGCTTTGTTGCCTTCCATAACTCTCGCAGTAAAACCAGAATTAGTGAGTGATATCTTACCAATTGTACAAAAAGATGACAGGCAAGAACTTGAAAGGGCATTAAGTAAACCAGGACAAGTAAATATTTTAGATGGATTACAACGGACGTTTATTCTAAAGGACATAGCTAAGGAGGATTTTGACTTTAACTCAGAACAGAAACTTCTTGTGGAGTTCTGGCTAGAAGGTAACATCCGAAATCTTATTTACCGGATTATTGTCCTAAATGCAGGACAGAAACCTATGTCAATGAAACATCAGATCGGTCTTTTGTTTATCACTCTAAATGACACACTTAAGGACGAAATACCAGATATTGAAATTTTCAAAGAAAAAGAATCTGCACGCCGAAAAAAGGCTAGGAAGTACCCTCTTGATAGAATTGCCACCGCATATCAAAGTTTTATAACCAAAAGTCCAGAAACACAGAGACAAAATGTTGTCGCGCAGAAATTAGTGGAAGAAGAAATTTTGGATTCTACAGAAGAGCAACTTGGAGAGCAATTTGATGCTTTCAAAAATTATCTAAAAATTTATGCTGATTTAGATGTTGAAGTATCTCGAATATATATAGGAAATGCTGATAAGGAAATACCAAATGGTATAAAATGGTTTGGAGAAGAAAGTGTTATGAACTCTTTTTTTGCTGCCCTTGCGCTTGTTTCTAGCAATAATTCAGAGCGAGTACAAAAGGCTTTAGATACTCTCCTAAAATTACTTAGAGATACAAAAGAGAATGATGATCCTCTCGCGTTAGAAAAATTACAGGAGTTAGAAAGTGGATTTAATCCGCGTAAGGTAAGTCTGGGCTTTGCAAAAAGGAAACTTCTGACAAATGGATTCAAAGAATACTTTCGTGAGGCAGGAAAAGTACCTTTTCTTAATTGTTGGATAACAGCAGCAGAATAACTATGAACTATGATGATTTAAAAGAACTTGATGATAGCGAGCTTCGCTATGATATAACTCACTTCTCTGAGCATGATGGTATTTGTACTTTGAACGGGATGATACCGATACAAGTAGATGCAGTATCATTTTCTTACGAAGGTGATGTAGACATTGAAGTTTGTAATGAGCATGATAATCTTTTGGGTTTTCTCTGTATATGTAAATCTCTTACTGATATAAATATTGCAAGTCTAACAGACGCAAGGTATATTGCTTATATTCATGAAGTTGATAAACATACGTTTGAGGTTGGACTTCCCTACAAATTTACTAAAAACTACTTAGTGATTGATGTATGTGAATATGACGATTATAAAAATAAATATATGGATTCTGCACCTATTTGGGGAGGATTTTTTCATTCAAATGGTGAATCTAGCTTACAGGAAGCATATCATTTTCAGCCTTCTAAATTGATTGCTAGACCTAGAATTGAACTTCCAACTGACTATCATAAAGAAAGTTGCATTCGTTCGGTAGTCCAACCCTATGCTTTTGAAAGATTTTTGAAGCTTTATCATCTTCTAGAACTGATTTTCGACTGGAAACTAGTTGAGAAAATAAAAAGTTTAAATGATGATTTACAAGGAATAGGACAATTACTCAATCAATATAGCAATACTAAGGAATTGGATAGGTTAAAAATTTTACTAAAAGATAAGGATAAAGAAGGTAAGCTAGATGTTGATAAAATAGCGAACTGCCTCAACAGAATCAAATCTTCAAATTATCTAGCTAAGGGATTAGAGATTTTTTTTGATTATGGGAAAGACGGAAATCCTTATAAGATGATTCCATTTGTAGATTTGATGAACAGGGGAGGATTTACCCGAAGTAATTCTAGAGATAAATCTATCAAAGGCATATCAGAAAATACCTATGATGATTTAGTGATTAATTTTTCAGCCTATTGTATATATCGTGTAAGATGTTGTACTGCTCACAATCGCATAGGTGAATATGTTATGTCTAATGATGATGAAGGATTTGTAGTTGAATTTGCTGAACCCTTGCTGCGTGAGGTACTATGTCAAATATTTAGTCGGTGAATATTCAGAAACATAGAGCAATGTGATCGCATTTCCCAAATGAGTAAAATGATTGTAATTCAGTGTTAGGAAAACATTCAATACTGCTTTTAGAGCATATCCAAAATTGCAATAGTAAAGCTCAACTTTATCAAGTACGTCAATTTTTAGCTATAGGGTTAGGTGCGATCGCCGATCGCTCAAATTAGACTGATAAACCGAGATTGTTTATAATATGTTGAATAGACAACATATATTAGACAACCATTCAAGTATGGGAGCTATCTATGTTGTTACAAGAACTTAAAGAGCAGATATTTAAACTACCATCAAGCGATCGCAAAAGATCAATAATTGTTTATTCACTATCAAGAAATGGATAGCTACATTAGAGTAAAGTCACCCAAAATATTAGCAAAAATATAGTTTTATTTAACATTAGGAGAAGTAAATGGAAGGTAAAATATTTATTAATAAAATTAAATTACAAAACTTTCTCTCCTATGGAAGTGATGCGGAAGAAATTGAATTACAACCGCTAAATGTATTAATTGGACGTAACAGTGCAGGGAAATCTAATTTAATAGAAGCTATTAGTATTTTAAAAGCAACACCCACAGATTTACCAGCACCATTTCGTCAAGGTGGAGGTATTAATGAATTTTTATGGAAAGGTGAAAAAAGTAATTCTATAGCTAATATAGACGTTATATTAAATTATCCAGAAAGACATGAAAATAATCTACATTATAAATTAAGCATAACAGAAGTAGGACAAAGATTAGAATTAGTAGATGAAGCTATAGAAAATGCACAAGTCTATGAAGGACGACAAGATGTATATTTTTATTATCGTTATCAAAATGGTCGGCCTGTTTTAAATATTAACACAATTACAGATGATGGTAAGGAGTTTAGAAGAAATCTCCGCAGAGAAGATTTAATTTTAGATCAGTCAGTTTTATCTCAAAGAAAAGATCCTGACTTATATCCTGAACTTTCTTATCTGAGTACAGAATTTTCTCAGATAGGTTTATATCGTCATTGGCAAATTGGGAGATATTCAGAACCAAGAAATGCTCAAAAAGCTGATTTGCCTCAACATCCTTTATTGGAAGATGGTAGTAATTTAGGTTTGTTTTTAAATGATTTAAAATATAGATTAGGTAGTAGAAAAATTATTGAATATCTAGAAAAATTTTATGAAGAAGCGGAAGAATTAGATGTGAGAATATATGGCGGTACTGTACAAATATTTATTCGGGAAAAAGGGTTAATTCAACCAATTCCAGCTACTAGGTTATCTGATGGAACATTGCGATATTTGTTTTTAATGGCGTTACTTTTAGATCCTACTCCACCACCACTAATTTGTATTGAAGAACCAGAATTAGGTTTACATCCAGATATTTTACCAACAATTGCAGAATTGTTAATTGAAGCATCTCAAAGAACTCAATTAATTGTCACCACTCATTCTGATGCTTTGGTTTCTGCGTTGAGTGAATATCCTGAATCTGTAGTAGTTTGTGAAAGAGATAATACAGGAACTCATTTAAGGAGACTTCAACCAGAAAAATTAAAAAAATGGTTGGAAAAATATACTCTTGGTGATCTTTGGAGAATAGGGGAAATTGGTGGAAATAGATGGTGAGTATTCGTATTTATATTGAGGGTGCTGGAAATGCAAATGATGATCACGAACTTTTACCAATGCAACGTCCAGGTTTTAGAAGTAAGCTGTTATGCCTTTAACTTGAATAATTAATACAAGCAAGATGCTTGTGCTACTGTAACTTCAGGTTTTTTAATTATACAGTTTAGCTGCACATCAGCTTAAAATTATTGCAGGTAAGGAAACTACAAGCAGTCTCCGTGAAGGATTTAGTCAACTTTTTCAAGAATTAGTTGATCTCGCTAAAGAACAAAAAATAGAGTTTAGGATAGTCATGTGCGGTTCTCGTGCAGATGCTTATGAAAATTTTAAATTGTCCTTAGAATCTAATCCTGAATCTTTCAATATTTTATTAATTGATTCCGAATCTCCAATATCTCCTGATCAAAATTCTTGGGAACATTTGAGAAATAGAAAAGAGGATCAATCCTGGATTAGAGGTGATAACCTGGATTATGATGATGATCAATGTCACTTTATGGTTCAAGCAATGGAATCTTGGTTTGTTGCTGATATTGATGCTTTAAGAAACTTCTATGGTGAAGGATTTAAAGAAGAAAAAATCACAAGAGGAATGAGAAATTACCAAAATATAGAACAGGTTTCTCCTAAAACTTTATTAGTATGGTTAGAGTCAGCAACTCGTCATTCTAAACATGGTAAATATGATAAAAAAACTCGTCGTCCACTTCACCATGCTTTAGAAATTTTAAAACGTCTTAATGCCGATATAGTTCGTCAATCTTCCCCTTATTGCGATCGCCTATTTACTAAAATCAAGGATCAGATACGGATGCGGGGCTTATTGAAAACAGATCAACCTGCCCCAACTGATGAGCAAGTAGCTGCAATGTTAGAAGAGCGAGGAGCGGAGAAGTATCTTTAATGAGAGTTTTAGTTGATACCAATATTGTCCTAGATTTTCTATTGCAACGAGAGCCATTTTCCCAAGATGCAGAACTGCTGTTTCAAGCGATTGATAGTGGTCAAGTTGTTGGCTATGTGACAGCAACAACGCTAACGGATATTTTCTATATTTCTCGCAAACATACTCTCAGCATTGAGCAAGCACGGCAAGCAGTATTGGGTTTGAATAACAAAAATATAGTCAAATATAGTTATTTATCTACATCAGTCATGTGAGGTGGGAATGATTGATAAAGGTGATCGCCTAACGCCTTAAATCGCCAATATAAGTCCCAATTTGTTTAAGTCCCTGCAAAACTTGGATACGTTCTGATGTATTTTCAAGTAACCGATAAGTATGCGATCGCGTATATTGAGGGGCATCTTGGCTGCGATCGCATTTCAAAAACAATACTTCTCTGCCATTTGTCACCATTCCATAACAACTTGACTGCAAATTAGGAGCGCTCAACAAGTAGGTGAGTGCTTGAGGAATTCCTGCGGTAACGTCTAGCCTTGCAGGTTTTGATTCGATTACCAAAATCCAAAAACTATCTTGGATTACCAAAATATCAATTCTGCCTTGAACCACCATAGCATTAGCTTCGTCAGCAACTTCGATATTGGTGCTTACTTCTGCTTTTACCAAAAAAGGAGATTGATAGAAACCAGCCAAATCTAGCAATGGCGATACCACGACAAGCTTAACAATTTCTTCGAGTGGTGCTTCCTCTTGACTGAGATAGGTATAGTTACGAGTGAGGCGATCTAGTCCTTGTAGTTCCGCTTCGGTTAGAGTCGGCGCATTATTTAACCATTCATCAAAAAAGCGATCGCTAGAATTGAGTCTCAAGCCAAAGGTTTGACGGAGATTGCTAAGGGTAAGGCTACTAGCATTTGTAATCACAGTTAAATCCTTGTAGCAATTACATGAATTTTAGAAGTTTAGGAATTTTATCTAGGTTCTAATACTTAATATACGATACATACGAAGAAAAGAGCGATCGCGTTCGCAAAGCGTCTCGGAGGGAACTATCGCTCTGCGGGAATCGCCAATCTATAATTATTAAGTGATCGCTGTATAAGAAATCATTAGAGTAAATAATATTGTGATATTTTGGTGTTGAGTTGGGGTGATCGCTTGCCGCAGGGTGTTATACGGAAAAATTCTGTATAATACTAATAACGACAGGTAATATCAGTAACAAACAAATTGAACAGCTTTTTCTACAAAATATTACTCAAATAATCGAATTGTTTTTGAGCTATGATTTTTTAGAAATGACCAGAGATATTTTGATTATTCATTAGTGCGAGTTCACCATTTATGGAAATACTACAAATTAACTCCTTTTTCTGCTAATAACTGTCTTAATCTAGCTAATTCTGCTTCCGCTAAATCTGCACGCTGCTTTTCCTGTTCTGCACGTTGCTTTTCTTGTTCCACAGGTGTAGGCAACCAGTTATTATCTCGATCATACCAACGTAGCCACGATCTAGTTAATCCTTGATATTCTCCATGCCATAAGCCTAAACCCAATTCTGCTTCTTCTAACCATACCCCTAGTCCATTTATTGACAAAGGCTGATAACGACTCATTACCAACCCAAAACAATTAAACTCATCTGTATAACGGTTATAAACAAAATAATAGGGGATTCTCAGGATTTGTTCATAAACTGACCATTTATTAGGCGGTTGATTAACTTCCCTTAAACTTCTACCTAAATCTTCCGCTTCCGTACCTGGTGAGATCAATTCTATAGCCACAAAAGGATTTATTCCCTCCTGCCAAGTAACGTAACTTAATCTGAGTTCTGTTTGTTGATAAAATCGAGACACCCCCAACACCGCAAACCAATCAGGGCGTTTATACCATTGGGGATGGAGAGGATCATAATATAAGTTTAAATCACTGCCTGTAAATATATTATCTTCAGTATAGGTAGGTGGGCGAAACGTAAGGCGTAATAATTCAGGTTGTAATAAGTGAAATTCATCCGGCAATCCCCGTTCCTCCTGATTTTCACTAGGTAAATCATACATTGTAGGCAATGCTTCTTGAGGAGATAATGGTGGATCTATTTGATACATGATTGATTAGCTCCCTGCGTTAGCGTCGCTGATTGAGGATAATCTTCGCAATTTGAGCATTTAAACTTATTATAACCACCTAGCTGAACATAGATGCGACCACAGGAAGACACGGTTGCCGATTCCTATATGTTTTTAGATGGGGCGAATGTGGAAAGATTAGCTAGAATGATTAAAGAACAGGCACAACAAGCACAGTTGATCGTTGTCAGTTTGCGTCCTCCGATGATAAAATCAGCCGAACGTACAATTGAACGTACAATTGGCGTAACTCAACCTCAAGGTGATAAGCAAAAGGCAAAAGGCAAGAGTAGAATAATATTCTGACCAATTACCCATGACCAATTACCCATGACCAATTACCCATGACCAATCACCAATTACCTTGATTTTCTGTTAAAAATAGTTTATATACAAACCGGATTACAGATTGCCTACGGCACGCTAAGATAACAGGACGACCTATAGAATGACCTCCGAACAAATAATTAGACGTTCCGATATATTAAACACCCAAGTAATTACCCGCGATAATGGCAAAAGGCTCGGTATCGTGAGTCAACTTTGGGTAGACATTGATCAAAGAGAGGTTGTGGCGCTTGGGTTGCGAGACAGCCTGATCTCTATCTCTGGACTGCCTCGCCAAATGTATCTTAGCAGTATCAACCAAATCGGTGATGTGATTTTGGTTGATAACGAAGATGTGATCGAAGATGTTGATGTGGAAGCTCTCAGTAACTTGATGAACTGGGAAGTGATCACGGAAACAGGGGAAGTATTAGGCAGAGTTAGAGGCTTTAAATTCAATGGCGAAAGTGGTAAAATTTACTCTATCGTCATCGCCTCCTTGGGAGTACCCCAAATACCTGACCAGTTTTTGAGTACCTATGAAATATCCATAGATGAAGTTGTCAGCACCGGACCGAGTAGACTAATTGTATTTGAAGGTGCGGAAGAACGGGTAAACCAGTTAACAGTCGGTGTTTTAGAACGGTTGGGTATTGGTAGAGCGCCTTGGGAAAGAGATGCAGAAGAAGAATATGGTTATTCTGCACCCCGCGCAGTTTCTCCAGCAAACCAGTTACCTAGCGGAGTACCATTAGAACCACCCCGGCCAAAAGTTCGCACTCCTGAACCTGTAGCACGGGAAGAGGAAGAATGGACGGAAGATTATATAGAAGAAGAACGTCCACAACGTCGGGTAATGGAAGCCCGCGCTTACGAATCCATACGCTACGAAGAGGAAGAGGAAGATAACTGGAGTGAAGCAACGAGTAGCGATAGATATCAAGCACCAGCACCTAAAAAACCAGCACCTCAACCCTACAGCAAAACCTACGCTGATGAATATGATGATTATGATGATGTAGAAGGTGATGCTTGGGATGATGCACCCAAACCCGTGAATATTCCTAAGAAGGTGAAGGAAAGACAGGTGGAATACGAAGAAGAAGGCGGATATTAAGTTTTGTAAATCTAGATCCCCGATTTAGTCAATAAGTCGGGGATTTGTTTCAGTGTCAACCCAACCGCGAAACCGGACGGGCTAGAAGCCCATCCCACAATATTATTACTTGTTATCTTTGTTCTGATCACCCTTGTTCTCTTCCTGATGATCTTCCTTGTTTTGAGATTTGAGAACTTGTACAAAGTCAGCTACAGCGTGGATAACCGTTGATATACATTCACCCAGATATTTCAATTCTTGTGGGTCAGATTTCCATACCTTGATTACCCCTCCTATTGCTACTATTACTATAGCTGTAGCAAAACCCCAGGCTACTGGACTATGAGGATGCTCAGACACAACTTTGTAAATGTCTCCTGGTTGCTGGGTTGCTACTTCAATAATGTGATCAGATTTGGTTTCTAAGGGAGTAGAAAATGGTAAGTTATTTACAACTAAATGGTTTTCTTGATTATTGAGTAAGGACATTTAGGAACTCCTGTGATTTGTTTTTGTTGTTCCCAAACTATCAAGTGCTTTCGGTGCAATTAAGCACAGTTGAGTTCAGTTAACTAAATGACATCTAATTTACATATCTAGTTACCTCAAACTCTTGTGGGGTGGTCATCTTGCCCGCCCTATTTATAAAAATTAAATTTTCAACTACACCTTAAATGACCTTAAATGATCTGTCAATCAAGATGTTATTTAAAGCTATAATCAACTCAATATATTAATCACAGATATTAATTTTTAAATATGAGTCCAAAACGCAACCGTGATACTGTTCGAGTCAATGAGGAGGGGAAAAACCAGCTTAAAAAGGCTAAGGCTAGTAAAACAAACCATGAAGGTAAACTTTGGACATACCCAGATATTGCTACAGCATCTAATGTTTCAGAAGCCACGGTAAAACGGTTTTTTGCTAGAAAGGATGTTGATAGACCATACGCTGAAGCCATAGCTAAAGCTTTAAACTTAAACCTAGATGATTTAATTGACACCACACCCCCGGAAGATACTCCCCCAGTTCCACCAGAAAAAAAACGAGACAGTTCCATAAACTGGCCAGATATCTGCCGTGGAATGTTGCCAAAGCAAGCAACCAGCAATCAACTGTTGCACCAAGATGAAGACACGAAAAAAAAACGAGAACAGATTTATGTACCCTTAGCATTGGTGCAGCGTAAGCAAGTAGAAAAACGAGATAAAGGTGACTTTGCACCAGACGCAGGAACACAGTTATATCAACCAAACTATGAACAAGAACAAAAATTTGAACATGAGGCTTTTTTAAGTCAAATTTTAGAAAAGGGAGAAGGTAAAACCAAAGGAAGACAAGTAGCATTAATAGGTGAACCAGGTGCTGGGAAAACCACGCTGCTACAAACTATTGCTGATTGGATTTTAGATCAAAATTTAGGTTTACCAATTTGGATTTCTTTGGCAGATTTGGGACGAAATGGTAATGAAATAAATTTACAACAATATATTTGTGAAATTTGGTTAAAACAGGCTGTTTCAGCTACAGAATTGACTCCTGAAACACAAGCAGATTTCCAGCAGCAAATGGCACAGGGACGGGTGTGGTTGCTGTTGGATGGTGCTGATGAAATGTCTGTGGGGACTCAGTTTCACCAACCTTTAGAAACTATCGCCCAGCAGTTAAAAGGATCGATACAGCAGACAACGCGGGTGGTGTTAACTTGTCGGTTGAATGTGTGGCAAGCTGATGTTAATGCACTATCGGATTTTGAAACCTATCGCTTACTTGATTTTGATTATCCCTCACAAGTGCATCAGTTTATTAATAATTGGTTTGGCAATAAAGAAGAAAGTGAAAAAGGCGAAAGGTTAAAAAAAGAATTAGGTAAAACAGAAAAAGCACGGTTGCAAGATTTGATTCAAAATCCTTTGCGGTTGACGCTGTTGTGTAGTATTTGGCAACGGGAAGAAGGAAATTTACCAGAAACCAAAGCGGGACTATATCAACAGTTTGTCAATTATATTTATAACTGGAAAATCAATCAATTTCCTACTAAAAAACAACAACAACGAGAATTAAATACAGGTTTAGGTAAATTAGCACGGCGGGATATAGACGCAGGTGGTTCGCGGTTTCGCTTGCGTGAGGATTTTATTATTAAAGAATTGGGAGATCCTGATGATGAAAATTCCCTGTTTTATCCGGCTTTAAAACTGGGTTGGTTAAATCATGTGGGTATAGCCGCAGAATCACCAACTCAAAAGGTTTATGCTTTTTATCATGCTACCTTTGAGGAATATTTTGCAGCTTTAGCTGTTGATAATTGGACATATTTTTTCCATCATAATGCTGAAAATCCCAGTCAAGGTACATATCGGATTTTTCAACCCCAGTGGAAAGAAGTAATTTTATTGTGGTTGGGAAGAGATGATGTAAATGAGGAACAAAAAGAAGCATTTATTCAAGCTTTATGCAGTTTTCAGGATGGATGTGGTGAATTTTATCAATATCGTGCTTTCTTATTAGCTGCTGCGGGAATTGATCAATTTAAAGAATGTCAGTTATCAGATCAAATTGTAGAAAAACTTATTCGCTATGGCTTTGGTTATTTTGACAAAGATCAACAAAATTGGGTAAGATTCACTGACACATTAGCAACCGCAGCTACAAAAGTTATCCCAGAAACAAATCATCAACAAGCTATCCAGGCTTTGGTTGATTTAATCCGCAATTCTGATGATGAATATACCAAGAGAAGGGCGGCTGATAGCTTAGTCAAAATAGATAATGGCAATAAAGATGCTATCCAGGCTTTGGTTGATTTAATCCGCAATTCTGATGATGAATATACCAAGATAAGGGCGGCTTATAGCTTAGAAGAAATAGGAAATGGCAATGAATATGCTATCCAGGCTTTGGTTGATTTAATCCGCAATTCTGATGATGAATATACCAAGATAAGGGCGGCTGATAGCTTAGAAGAAATAGGAAATGGCAATAAAGATGCTATCCAGGCTTTGGTTGATTTAATCCGCAATTCTGATGATGAAGATACCAAGAGAAGGGCGGCTGATAGC
>NZ_BJCE01000102.1:0-18977 GCF_005402885.1 Sphaerospermopsis reniformis | reverse complement strand
ATAGACAGCAATATGAGAAGGAATGATAGCAGAAACATGATGGAAGAGGCCAAAACTAAGCAAATGTTAGATAACGAGAAAAATGCGGTATAAAATGTGACAGAAAGACACTGGAAGTCAAACGTGTGCGCAGTCGAAATTCACCAGTCACCAGTCACCAGTCACCAGACAACAGTCAGCAGTCACCAGTCACCAGTCACCAGTCACCAGTCACCAGTCACCAGTCACCAGTCACCAGTCACCAGTCACCAGTCCCCAATCAAAAAATAGAATTTTCTGAGGATCTTAAATTAAAAATACTATGCCAGAAATATACCAATCAATTGCCCAACATTACCACGAGCGTACTAAATACGACCCGGAGACATTAGCTGGGAAAAATCAGGATTTAGACTGGGCTAAACAACCAGTACCATTTAAAGAATACAAAATTGGCGCTGATTTTGACCTTAAACCCTATTTACAAGAAGCACCAGAGGCTTTTAACCATAATCCTGATGCTAAATGGTGGCGGAGACTTTCGCAACTGTTATTTCACAGTTATGGACTGACTGCGAAAATGCCTTCTATGGGTAGTGCAGTTTATTTTCGCTCTGCTCCCAGTGCAGGAGGTTTATACCCGGCTGAAGTATATTTAGTTTCCCGTGGTACACCTTTGTTACCTGCTGGACTTTATAACTATCAATGTCGTACTCATTCTTTAAAACAATTTTGGGAAAATGATGTTTGGACAGCTTTACAAGCAGCTTGTTTTTGGCATCCTAGTTTAGAAAATACTCAACTCGCTATTATTACTACTGCGGTTTTTTATCGTTCTGCATGGCGTTATGAAGATCGAGCTTATCGTCGCATTTTTCTTGATACTGGACATCTTTTAGGTAACATTGAATTGGCAGGATCAATTACTGATTATCGTCCTCATTTAATTGGTGGTTTTGCAGATGAAGCTATCAATGATCTACTGTATATCGATCCAGAACAAGAAGGTGCAACTGTAGTGATGGCATTGGCAGATTTATTAGATATTAAACAAAATTTGCCTTTAGGAAAAACCGCCTTACCTTCATTAACAGAAACTAATTATCCTTCCATTCCTGATGGACAACTCTTAAAATATTTTCATGTTCACACCCAAATTAAATCTGATGAAAACAGTAAAAAAAATGTAGCCACTACCAAACCAGAAAAAACTTTAGATGATAAATATAATTTTCCTTTTTGCGACAAACTTTCTACTGTCACCACACCAATTGACTGGGGTAAAAATTTTGTAGATTTAGAAAATACTATCTATAAACGTCGTTCTACTCGCTCTTATAGTGGTGAAAAATTAACTTTTGATGAACTGAAAGCTTTACTCGATTTTACCTATCAACCACAAAATTATCTGGATCAAAATTTAGATACTGCTCCTGATTATTTTGACCTGAATTTAATTGAAACATTTATTGCTGTTTCTGGTGTTAAGGGACTAGAATCTGGCTGTTATTATTATGCACCAAAAGCCCAAGAATTAAGACAAATTCGCTTTAAGAATTTTCGTCGTGAGTTGCATTTTCTTTGTTTGGGACAGGAATTAGGACGAGATGCAGCAGCGGTAATATTTCATACTGCTGATTTAAAAACAGCTATAGGACAATATGGCGATCGCGTTTACCGTTATTTACATCTCGATGCCGGTCATTTAGGACAAAGGCTTAATCTAGCAGCGATTCGCTTGAATTTAGGAGTTAGTGGTATCGGTGGTTTCTTTGATGATCAAGTAAATGATGTTTTGGGTATTCCCGCTGATGAAGCAGTTTTATATATAACTACTTTGGGAAAACCAAGGTAAGGCAATTTTGGATTTTGGATTTTGGATTTTGGATTGCAAAAAATTAGATCCCCGACTTATTAAACATAATTAAACAATTGGGGATCTGAATTTTATTAAACTTCCGGTTCAACACCTAAAGCACGCAATTGGGCAATTAAACGCTCATTTTTTAGGCGTTCCTGTTCTGCTCGTTCTTCTCCACTTAACAACAAATTACCATCTAAATCCCACCAACGTAACCAAGGTAAATCTACATTTTGATATTCACCTTGCCAAATTCCTAACTCAACACCTAAAGCTGGAATAGGATAATGTCCCCGTTCATTTGCTGGTAATAATTGGTATTTATTTTCAATTAAATGATAAACTTCCACACTGGCTTTATTCACTTCATAAATACCATAAAAAGCTGGATGTATCACCTGTTCATAAATCCAAAATTTTCCTTTCCACGGTGTTTGATCCCGTTCTTCATCGCCATTCCCAGAAACAAATTCTAGAACAATTAATGGTGAAATATACTCTTGCCACAGGACATAAGAACGGCGCATTTGACCATTCAAACTAGGAGGTACATTAGGCACATAAAACCAATCTGGTGCTTCTGCACCCCGTTCCGGAGGATCGGTCATACGCCAGTAAATGCCGCTATCTTGACCTATACAATATTGTCCGTCAGGATGGATTTTTTGCAATACTGGTTTAATAGATTCTGTTAATAGAATGCTTTGAGGATGTTCCTGAAAATTTTTCACAAATGTACCATCAGACTCTGGTAATTGAGTATGATCTGGAAGACTAATTCCAGATGTGGGAAGATTTGTGGTAGAGGTCATATACCCCCCTGCGAGCGTGGTTTCTTAGTGTAGCATTAAAACTTTCGTTTTACCATCAATTTTCACAAGCCCAAAAAATTGGAATCCTGCACTTGGTGGTTGATTTGATTTAATATCATTATCAATCAGATTAACAGCCTAATTATCTTGTCGCACTCCACCCACCACAGGTTTCACTTCATCTGAAGAAAATGGATCAGTACCACCTTTCCAGTTAAAATCACTAATACGAATACTAAAACCACCTAATTCTAAAACTGGATTGTAACGCAAGGTGATTCCATAGGTGCGGCGGTTATATTCCACAATATAATCTGTACTGCTTTCTTTACCTGTATCTAGGTTGATTGATGTTTGAAAGCCTAAACGAAACGGTCCATATATTTGTTGGGAAATACCAGCACTCAAAACTTTGTTATCAACAGAACGATCAAACAAAAATGGTGATAAACCGCTGTTGAAACCTTGGGAATAACTCACATTAAAGGCAGTATAATCAAAAAATGGGCGAGAAAAATGACCTATCTGGCCAACTAAACCAACAGTACCAATTAAGGTACTTTGATTATCGCCACTGGTGTAATAACTGGTTGTACCCGTCACACCCGCGATCGCCTGCAAGTAAGGTACTACAGGATTTGGTGTATATTTTAATCCTTCCTTAGCAGTAGCTGGTAATGGTTTTCCCTGCCATAACAAAAAACCAGTATTTAGAGCAATACTACCTTGTAACCGACCTAAAGAAACACGGTTATTTTTCCGTTGTGGCTCTAGTAAATCGGCACGATCTGTATTAGAATTAATATACTGAGCGCCTCCTTGATAGCTAAGATTAATGCCACTTTTTCCCAAAGGAATAATCGGAGAAGTGATTACACCACCCAAACTACTCTGCACAGTTTGGAAACCGAGAGTACCATTGTAAAGGCGATCGCGGTAGCTATATTCTAAATTCAATATATGAGGATTTACCTCACCCCAACTCTGACGTAACCGTAAACTCCCCTGCAAATTATCCTCTAATTTATTCACATCTAGACTTGTTAATTCTCCTACTCCTTCCACCTTAGTTTTTGCATTTAACACAGTATTTAGCTTAGTTTTTACACCCAACAAACCAGGAATATTACTATTATCTTGAATAGCTCTCTGTACAAACAATTGAGGTGTAATCAACCAACGAGTTTGATCATTATTAATCGCTAAGAAATTCCGTTCTACATACAAACCCCCCCGTTTACCATTATCATAACCAGGAGAAACAATAAAAGGATTAATATCCCTTTCTCGACGGTCAATTTTTTGGTTATCAATGGGGATAGGTAAGACAAAATTCTGGTCAAAAACTAAACGTTGACGCTGAGTAGTTACCCGATCTACCAAAGGTGCTTCTCGCGTCAAAGTCACTTTAGATGCTCGTAACTCTAATTCTGGGGGTGAAAAAGGATCATTGGTAATCCGCACATCCTCAGCTTGCCAACCACGGGGATAAAAATCAATGCGTTGGGCTTGAAAACGCAATCTTTTGACCATACCACCGGATTTGGCTACGGGAATATTTCTGGCATCCGCTTGACCTGCAAAATTCACATCAATACCACCGGGACTGCTGACACCAGTAACAGGTTGATTAGCACGAATCCGGTCACTAGGTGGACGACTAGGTACACCACCTGCGGTAATATCTGTAGTTGGGGAGGGAGAAAAAGCAAAATCAGCTTGAGTTGTGGGGATGTAAATTTCGCCGCTGCCATTTTCCAGATCCCCACTATCCTGAACAAAATTATAAGTAAAGCGTTCTCCCCGTAATACCTGATTACCCCTAGTTAAAGCAACATTACCTTCCCCCACAGCAATTAAATTATCCAAATTTACTTGTAGGCGATCGGCATCTACCACCGCCCCATCAAATCTAACCACCACATTACCTTCAGCCGTAACGATTCGTCTTTGCTCATCATATTCTTGGCGGTCTGCAATTACTTCTATAACTCGTTGTCTTACTTGTGGCGTATTCCCAGCAGGTTGATTTGGCGGAGGAAATTCTACAGTAGTAGAAGTTGATGGTTGGTTATTTGAATTACGTGGCTTAAACTCAATAATATTTTGTACTAGGAGAGAACTAGACGTATTTTCTCCCGTCTTTGTAGAGGCAGAAATATTAATCTTCTCCCCTGATTTGTATATATTTACAGGATTTTGATGTTGGCTTTTATGTTTTACTGGGTGTTTTACTGGGGCTGAAGTTTTGATCATAACTGGTGACTCAGCCAACCATATATTGTTTGTATTGGTAACTTCACGAGAAATTTGTGGAAATGTAGCCCCCGGTGTCTTGTCAGCATCCGCATCTTCCTTTTGGGAAGTACCAACTATCAAAGATTTTCTCAAAAGCCCCCCACTTCTAGAAACAATCAGAGGGGAAAATGTTGGCGATACAGTTTCTGGAACAGAATTTGAAGATAAGCTTTTGCTAATTACTGCATTATCTTGATTAGTTTGTGTGGGAGTCACCAGACCATTAGCAGTCTCGATATTTCCTGAAGTCGCAAGTTGCTGCGTCCCAGTTTGCTCTTCTACCACAGAAGCAGAAGCGAGAAGATGGCCAGGTTGGATGTATTCTTGAACAGGAGGTGAGTCAGGTGGCAAAACTGGATGAAGCATATCTTGTGGAAAATCGAGCTAACAACAAGCCAGATATGAAAAACCAAATATTTAGCCGGAAGGATGATTTACACTTGGCCTTCCGACTTTTGCCTTCTGCTGACTTGTAGCAAGCCGCCAAAAGGACGACACAGTATCATTTTCCAGATTTGTGCCAGTGTTTAGGCATTGAGTGTCTTCCACCTTCCAGCAGTTGCAGTTGATAACAGATGATTTGTTGTGTTCCTATTCTAAATCCCGACGGCCAGGGTTGCGAGCAGGGTCATTTGACAAAAATCCAAACACAAAAATTCCTATGAAGAAGGCAACAACAATATAAACAGCGATTTTTAAAGTCACCATAGAATTATCTCCCAGGGGTAAGACAAAAAACTTTTCAGCAATCTCTATCTTACTCACATCTGGTTCTTTTTTGGAGGTATGTTTCTAGGCAGGGGGCTGAAGAAATAATTTTCTATTCCCTATTCCCTATTCCCTATTCCCTACCTCTCTACACCCTAAATTTAAGAATACTGCACCATTTCTTTAGCTGTCCGGCTTTTAATCACTTTTGCAGGTATACCAACAGCGACGGAATAGGGAGGAATATCTTTAGTGACTACTGCTCCTGCACCAATTACGCTACCCTTGCCAATAGTTACACCATCTAATACAGTAACTCCATGTCCTAGCCAACAATCATCCTCAATCACAATTCCCTGACGGGTAACGCCCTGTTTTTGCATTGGCAATAATGTATCTGTAAAATTGTGATTATTTGCATATATACCAGATTGAGATGCGATCATACATTGCTTACCAATCGTAATATTTCCAGGTCCAGCAATACAAACATTTGGTCCAATGAATGTATCTTCCTCTATGTGTATACAAGTATTTTCCAAACAGCCTATATCTACGTTACGCTCAATTGCTACTCCATTTCCTAAATAAATTTTATTGTTTGGGTGTCCTTTGGCATCTAAACGCACATTTTTAAAGATGTGTACTCCATTACCAATTTCAATAGAGGTGGTAGAGAGAAATTCTGCACCATGCTGAATGTACACCCTCTTACCCATAGCTGCAAAAAGACGGCGATATACCAACCTTCTCAGTTGTGGACCCAAAAGAATTGACGGAATATCACCTAATAAGGTGGTTAATAAAAGTCCTGGTAGTCGCTGTAATTTGTCAGAATATAATTGGTTAATCATGGCTACAAATATCTCACATAAGTTTTGTGTGACAGGAAAATATTGTCTTGTTGCTTAACAGACAATGTAATTTTTATTCCGAGTATTTAGTAATCAGTAATCAGTAATCAGTTATGATCTGGAATTTATGAGCATTTTTAGCGAAGAATTAGCAATTGATTTTGGTATCAGTCTGCTCTAAAAATTCTGTAAAATTAGTCTGAACAGCAGTTTTAGCTGACTGCTGATTGCTGATAGCTGAATACTTACTTTTTCTTGAATGAGCAATTATTGTAATGATTCAGGATACAGAATACAGAATACAGCATACATAATACACAGGACTTCAAGGATGATGCTGCAAATGTTTGACAAAATCTTGAATCTGTCAATTCTGAATTGTAAAATTTTTCTGAATCCTGAATTTTGACAATAAAGACAATAAATTAGTATTTTTTTATAAAAGTTTATGGTGGAGTATCTCCCACGTCTGCCATGATATTGAAGTTGACCATCGGTGCAAACAAGTAAGCACTTCCCCGATTGCTGTGACGGCTTTCTGGTAATGAATTTGTAGAGTATAATGCTCTAATCATGCTGCACACAAAGGACTTATAGGCTAGGGAAATCACGCTTTCAATAACATTAGCGATTTTGAATGACAATTGATCTTCACAATAACATAATTTATTTTTAATGAACAACTTTAAACAAAAAATCCGTTTATTCTCTATGATTTGTATCTGTAAAAATTGTGATATTGCACATTTTTATACTGCTATAAATAGTATTTTATGACTCAGATTTCATGTTTGATAGCTGGCTTTCTGTAGTCTTACTCACTGCTATTAATTGATCATCCACTAGGATTTTTCTAAAGCTGACTGCTGATATAGGACTTTTATTTGATTTTGGCGATCGCAAGGTACACCTTGATTGCTTCTTACCCGTTTTCTTTTCCCTGTTACCTTCCCTAAATCACTTTTTTGCACCATGCACAGGACAAAAATCCACTTACAGAGTAAAATATCCCTTTTAAGTAACACCTACGGTTAAATCATGATTACAATTAAAGAAATTGTGCAGCAAGCTTTAACTACTGGCTATTTGAGTGCTACAGCAAAACATCAGATCCATAAACTTCTGCAAACAAATTATGACTCAGAAGACCTAGATGCATTGATTATTTTACAACGTTCTATTGTGGCGGGTGCAGTTAACCAAGAGTCACTTCGTAAAAAAAATTACTCTGACATAGCTTCCAAAGATAAAGATAAGGATGCTTCCCCAAACATCAAACTGGCTTATAAAATAGCTGCTGAAATGGCTTTTGCGGCTGCAATAGCCTTAACTATGCCACATAATCCCCAAGATCAGCCTTCTATCGGTACATAGGTATATCAATGATCACCTGATTCATTTTTTCCTGAGCAGAATATTAATAAAATATTAATAAATATTAATAAAATATTCATTTTACAAAGCTGGGTGTAGTCGCAGTTGTTCACTCTTGGGAAGAATTTGGTGGAGAAAATTTGTTTATTCTCTGTTGAATTAGACAAATTTTAGGGATTTATGTGCAAATAAACCATAAATTACACAAATTACAAATTTTTTTACAAATTTTTGTGGTAGATTACTTTACTGCTAAACTGCTAAAAATATTAAGAAATAATTAAAAATTATCCGGTTGGTTGATGTGGTGGTTAGTATTTTTGGGCTAAAGTGTTAGTAAATTTAATGATAACTATAATTTTTGTTGCCAAAATCGGTGATTGATCACTGAAACCTAATAATATTCAGGGTTTCACTACTGCCGTTTGCCTGTTGCCTCTTGCCTGATACTATACAAGTAACAATGAGAAACTGAATTTGATGCCAATAGGAAATTCAGGAATGGAAACCTATAGACCAAGAACGTTGTTTGGTGTAAACTCTAGCAAAGTATGAGACAATAATTCTCAATGCTTAACAAAGTCATCAGAAATTCACAAACATAGTATAAAGAATTGGCAACACCCAGTAAAAACAGTAAACAATAACAGTAAACAATAACCATAACAGAATTAGAACTTTTGCCATACTATGCAGCCAATTCGCACATTTAACGTTTCTCCTTCACTACCGCAGCGACTAGAACCACTGCGAAAACTAGCATACAATCTACATTTTGATTGGAATGTTGAGAGCAAAGACTTATTTCGTCGATTAGACCCAGATTTGTGGGAATCAAGCCGACATAACCCAGTTTTGATGCTAGGTACTATCAGTCAAGGGCGATTATTGGAAGTTGTCGAAGATGAAGGTTTCCTAGCACAAATGGATCGTGCTGCTCGACAACTAGAAGATTATTTGCAAGAGCGCACTTGGTATAACAAACAACGCGGATCAACCCAAAAGGAATGTTACGCTTATTTTTCCGCTGAGTTTGGACTGGTAGATTGTTTGCCGATCTATTCTGGCGGTTTGGGTGTTTTGGCGGGAGATCACCTCAAATCTGCTAGTGATTTGGGATTACCTTTGGTTGGTGTAGGTTTACTCTACCAACAAGGTTATTTTGCCCAATATCTTAATGCTGATGGTTGGCAACAAGAACGCTACCCCATCAACGATTTTTATAATATGCCTTTGCACTTGGAACGCAATCCCGATGGCTCAGAGCTAAGGATTGAGGTAGATTATCCAGGACGCAAGGTATACGCTAGGGTATGGCGTGTGCAGGTGGGAACAGTTCCCCTGTATATGCTGGATACCAATATTGAACCTAACAAAGCTTATGATCATGACATCACAGATCAGTTATATGGTGGTGACATTGATATGCGTATCCACCAGGAAATGATGCTGGGGATCGGTGGTGTGCGGATGTTAAAAGCCTTGGGTTACAAGGTGACAGCTTACCATAAGAATGAAGGCCATGCGGCTTTCTCAGCTTTAGAACGCATTCGGATGTTAATCCAGGAAGACGGTTTGAGTTATTCTCAAGCTAGACAAGTGGTAGCTTCCAGTAATATATTTACTACCCATACCCCTGTACCCGCTGGTATTGATTTGTTTGCTCCCGATAAAATTTTGTATTATCTGGGATATTATGCAGATATCTTTGGTTTGCCCAAAGAACAGTTTTTAGGTTTGGGACGGGAAAATACTGGTGATTTATCCGCGCCTTTTAGTATGGCGGTGTTAGCTTTGAAAATGGCGACATTTTCCAATGGTGTGGCACAGTTGCACGGTGTGGTATCTCGGCAAATGTTCCAAGGTTTATGGAAGAAAGTCCCCGTTGATGAAGTGCCAATCACTGCTATTACTAATGGTGTTCATGCTCGCAGTTGTGTGGCTAAATCAACTCAGGAGTTGTACGATCGCTATCTAGGTCCAAACTGGTCATCAGTACCACCAGATAATCAGTTATGGGAACGGATGGACGCGATCCCAGATGAGGAGTTATGGCGTAATCATGAACGCTGTCGCCTGGATATGATTTTGTATGTGCGGGATCATTTGGTTAAGCATTTACGCGATCGCGGTGCTTCAGCTTCTGATATTGCCCAAGCTCAAGAAGTCCTTGATCCCAATGTCTTAACCATTGGTTTTGCTCGTCGTTTTGCTACCTATAAACGCGCTACGCTCTGGATGCGTGATTTAGACAGGATCAAGAAGATTTTATCAGGACATAAACACAGCAAGGTACAGTTTGTCATTGCGGGCAAAGCACATCCTAAAGATATTCCGGGGAAAGAACTGATCCGCGATATCAATCACTTTATCCGCGAAAACCATCTGGAAAAACAAGTGGTGTTTGTTCCTAACTACGATATTCACATTGCTCGGTTGATGGTAGCTGGTTGTGATGTGTGGTTAAATACACCACGCCGCCCCCGTGAAGCTTCTGGTACTAGCGGCATGAAAGCAGCAATGAACGGACTACCTAATTTAAGTGTACTTGATGGTTGGTGGGATGAAGCTGATTATGTGCGTACTGGTTGGGCGATCGGACATGGGGAAAATTACGAAGATCCCAACTATCAAGATGAAATAGAAGCTAATGCTCTTTATGAGTTGTTAGAAAAAGAAGTTGTACCCTTATTCTATGATCAGCGTGATGGGGATGGTTTACCCCGTGCTTGGGTAGCAAAAATGAAAGATGCTATTCGGTTAAATTGTCCGTTCTTTAATACAGCGCGGATGGTGCGAGAATATGCAGTAAGAGCTTATTTTCCTGCCAGCGATCGCTATCATACCCTCACCGCTAATAATTACGCCCCAGCGAAAGAATTAGCAGCTTGGAAAGCAAAACTTGGTGAACATTGGTTTAACATCAAAATCAAAGATATTGATGTCGGAGCAGCTTCGGCAATTGAAGTTAATCAAACTGTGGCTGTAAAAGCTAAGGTTGATTTAGCAACTTTAACAAATGAAGATGTGCAGGTAGAATTATACCAAGGTGCTATTGACGCTAACGGCAATATTGTCAATGCTGTTCCTGTAGTTATGGATTACCAAGGACAAGATGACCAAGGTTTAAGTGTCTATATTGCTGATATCACTTATACCTCTTCTGGTTTGCAAGGTTTGTCTTTGCGGGTTTTACCACAAAACCAATACCTTTCTAATCCTTATGAACCCAGGTTAATCGCTTGGGCGGAATAGGGTAATTTTGGATTTTGGATTTTGGATTTTGGATTATTTTTCTAAAGTCTAAAATCTAAAATCTTTTAACGAAGGCAGGAGGTAGGAGGATTTTCAGGATGTGATTTTTTGTCAGAATCAGGATTTCCAGGATTTAAGGATTTTCAGGATGTGATTGTTAAATAGTAAATTACACTAGATGATAGAAATTTCTTGATAATCACCCAAGTTAGTTGCATTGATGACAGAACAAACTTTATCAACTTCTGTTCTAATTTTTGGCCATGAAGTTGACAGTAAAACCACAATTGCAATTTGACGTTCACTTAAATTCTGTTGATAACGCAAATTCTGATCTGTTGTAACAAGTATTTGATATCCTTTATTTTCAGCAGCCTTTAATAAATCTCCATTTGATAAATTAGACCATCCTTCTTCATAAGCTGTCGTTACAGAATGGTCTGTTAAATATTTCCGTAATGGTACAGGAGTTCCCTGATCAAAAAGAATTTTCATCTCTATTTATATCTAAGCAGCTAGTTTTTCAAGCTCATAATTAAGTACAGCTTCAACTTGTGATCTTTGCACAGGTGGAAACCATTGCAAAAATTCATCTACAGTTGCACCATCACGCAAATTTTCAAATAATGCAGCAACCGGAACTCTTGTTCCTCGAAATACCCATGCACCACTTAATTTATCAGGTTGTCTTTCTATGGCATCTAAAGTTTCCCATCCTTTCATTGTTTATTCCTCTTTGGTAAATGAAAAAGTTACATTTAGATTAATTATAAAGTATCAATTGTCAGAATCAGGATTTCCAGGATGTGAGGATTTTCAGGATGTGATTGTCAGAATCAGGATTTCCAGGATGTGAGGATTTTCAGGATGTGATTTTTTGTCTGAATCAGGATGTCCAGGATGTGAGGATTTTCAGGATGTGATTTTTTGTCAGCATCAGGATTTTCAGGATTTGAGGATTTTCAGGATGTGATTTTTTGTCTGAATCAGGATATCCAGGATTTGAGGATTTTCAGGATGTGATTTTTTGTCTGAATCAGGATGTCCAGGATTTGAGGATTTTCAGGATGTGATTTTTTGTCTGAATCAGGATGTCCAGGATTTGAGGATTTTCAGGATGTGATTGTCAGAATCAGGATTTCCAGGATTTGAGGATTTTCAGGATGTGATTGTCAGAATCAGGATTTCCAGGATTTGAGGATTTTCAGCATAAAATGATCCGAAATGGGGGAAAATGCTATTGAAGGATAATTAAATGCTACCCCACCCCAGCTTTAATATATGGATAAACAGCGTCTACAGGCATATTATCAGCTAATTCAACAACTGCTAAGTTGTGCAGATGGGGAAGAGTCGGCAATATTACAAGCTAACAGCGAATTATTAGATGCTGACTTTTTACAATTGCTTAAGGTAGGGGTAGCACAAATGTCCACCCAAGAAGGACAGGAGAATCGTGCTAATAAGCTGATGTTTATAGAATCTCAACTAAATCAAGCTTTAGATATACCCCTAGAGGAATATACTCCAGAAGCAGAAACCCCGGTTAGTGAAGCAGATATAGAAACTTATTTACTATTTTTATTAGAAGTATTACAAGCAACGGCAGAAAGTCAAGGCAACCCCCAGGTAGTTTACCCCTTGCTGGCAGCCAATACAGATAAACTCAATCTTACCTTTGCTAACTTATAGTAGTTCAACACATTGATAAAATTAATCAACCTGTTGCTTTTATTTCTCCCAACAGTCCACCCCATCCATTTTATGCTTCTTTATTTTTAAGTGTTATTGCTACAATTTTATTTATTGCCTTTGGTTGGTTAATTACTAAAAGTAAATAATATAATCTGTTGAAGATATTTCTTGACTTGTGGAATACTGACCACTTTTCTCCCTAGATAAACAATAGCTAATTCTAATTCTTCCTCCTGACTCCTGACTCCTGACTCCTGACTCCTGACTCCTGACTCCTGACTCCTGACTCCTGACTCCTGACTCCTGACTCCTGACTCCTGACTCCTGACTCCTGACTCCTAACTCCTAACTACAAATTCTCTCAGGTACAACTATATAACCTGTACTTTCATCCCCTAAAACTAGGTTTTTTTCTCTTCCCCAAAACCACCAATAAGCACTAACATAAGCACAAATTAAACTATCTAATTTATCTTCGGTTTCTTTGAGTTGTTTTCCTGTGTTGGGTATTTCTGAAGGAAAGGAACTACAGATACATGGAGAAGATAAAGGAGGAGAAATAACAGGAAGAATCTCAACAATGTAATTATATAACTTGAGCAGTTCTAACCGGCGTTCGTGGATTTTTCCTTTTTTATATTTTAAGATTTTTTCTAATCTAAATAAATTAACTATTGCTGGATGGGGAAATACTTCTATTTGATATCTCCCTAATTTTTGAGGTTCAATTTTAGGCGCGTGCATAAATCCCCGTGATTCTAATTCTAAACCAAAGTTAATTGTGCGTTCTGCAAAAGCTAGGTTTTGATTTGCTGGGTAGCATCCCGCATGATATTTACCAAAGTATTTATGACTGAGTTTATCTGGTAAGCGACTACCTGTAGAATTTGGTATTAATGTGGGTGCATCTACAGCAATTATACCTGGTTCTTCTGGTTTGATGATCTGATCAATCCAAGTCAAGATGTCTGCAATGGCTTCCTGGCGATCTAAATCCAAAAGTTGCAGTTTTTCATCTTTTAATTCTAAACAACATAAACCACTTGGTTGAGATTGCCAGCCTAAATCAATACCGATAAATTTCATTATAATTAGGTAATTGGTGATTGGTGATTGGTGATTGGTGATTGGTGATTGGTGATTGGTAATGGGTGATTGGTGATTGGTGATTGGTAATGGGTAATTGGGTTATTTGTCTTTCCTCCTGACTCTTGTACGGGCGTTCGCAAAGCGTGCTGGAAGCATTAGCATTCGGAAAATAACCTTTTCATACAATTGATAATTAGTCGCCCGAATGCTTCGCCCCTACGACTCCTGAGTCCTGAAAACTTTCACTTTCTTCTAATTTTTATCAATAACTCATCTTTAATGCGGTTTAAAATTGATGTTTCATCCAAGCTGGATAAAATTTTACTAACTACGGCTTTTGGTCCTTCGGGTCCCCAGGTTGCGCCGTTGGCTAAATACGCTTTGGTGACTTGGCCAATACCATAGGATGATACTCCCGCTACACCTGCTTGAGTTACAGCTACGGATAAATAAGGTCCAAGGGCAACTCCCGCTGTGGCTGATGCAGAGATACCCAGTAAGGTTTTTAAACCACTTAAACCTAAATTTGCTAGTAGTTCACTAGCGCCTATTCCGCCCATACTCAGGGCGATTTTTTGCAGTAGTTGTACCGCTCCCTTTTCTGTCATTTGGATGCCATAGAGTTTAGATAAACCTAAAATCAAAGAAATATCAATAACGATACTGCTGAGGATATCAACTACAGTCACGGGATTAAGGGCGATCGCTAATGCTTTAGTCATCACCGCTTTCCAAATTAAATCATTAGCGTTCTGTTCCCGAATTTCTAATTTTCGCTGGATAACTTGCTCATTTACTGTGTCAGCATAAAGCATGGTGTTGAGCGCAACTAACGCTTTACCTTCCCGTTGCAAAATCTCTAAAATCTTGAGTTTTAGTTGATCTACTTGTGCTTGACCTTGACGTAACTGTATACCTCTACTACCATCAGCACGAACTACGGCAGTTTTAACTAAAGGTGAAGCCGCAGACATGACTATTTCATCAGGTGATAGCAACTCTCGTACTCTATCATCGCGGATTTTTTCGTAAATAGCGATCCGGTCTGTTTCTGGATATTGATCTACTTTGTTAAACACCAAAATCATCGGTTTACCTACTTCTCGCAACTGAGAAAGCGCCATCTGTTCAATTTTGGTCAGATCACCAGAAATCACAAACAGAATTAAATCAGCTTGTTTTGCTACCTGTTGAGCTAATGCAGCGCGGGTTTCTCCATCTACTTCATCTAAACCCGGTGTGTCAACTAATTCTACCTGAGATTGTCCAGTTGAGGGAAAGGTGGCTTTTAATGTACCAATAGCTTCTTCACTGATACTCCAATTTACCTTTTGTTCTGTACGGGTAACACCGTGTAAAGGTCCTGTTTCAAATACCTGCTGGCCTACCAAAGCATTAAGTAGGGAAGATTTACCCCTTCCTACCATGCCAAAAGCTGCTATTTGCACTACCATACTTTCTAGTTTGCCCAGCATGGTTTCTAAGTCGGAAATTTCCGCTTCTAATCCAGATTTTTCTTGGGTGGTAAGATCAAGATTGTTGACTAAATTTCTCAGTGCTGTTTTTGCTTGTGTATAGTTAAGTTCTGCTTGAATATCTTTAAAGGTGAAAATGGCGCTATCTAGTTCTTCTTCCCAGTTGGGTGTATTACTGTTTTCAGGTTGAGGTAATGTCGATGTCATGGGATTTTAGATTTTAGATTTTAGATTTTAGATTTTAGATTTTAGATTTGGGATTTTAGATTTGGGATTTGGGATTTGGGATTTGGGATTTTGGGCAATGATTCAGAATACAGAATACAGAATGAATTAGAGTTTTCGAGTCATTGGTTTGAACAATAGCAGTTTTCAGTTCAGCCTAAGTGAGAGTAGTTGCGGGAGGCAGCATTTTTTGAATGAATAATGAATATAGAATATATTTATTTTTAATTTGTGTAATTGCTCTTAAAATAATCGCACTATACTTAGCACGACTACTTAATTTTTCAAATAGCCATTATTATAACATAGATCATGAAAGAATTAGCACAAGTCAAAAATTTATATCCCCAAGACTTAGAACTGAGAAAAAACTGGTATTCTCCTGTAGCAGCAGCTTATGACAAGGTAAGACCACGTTATCCCAAAGAAATAATTAACCGAGCTATAAAAATAGCTAAACTTACCCCTAAAAGGAAAATTTTGGAACTAGGATGTGGTCCTGGAAATGCAACTGTATCTTTTGCGAAATTAGGATTTTCAATGGTTTGTTTAGATCCCAGTCAAGCAGCTTGTAAATTTGCCAGAAAAAACTGTGCAGCATATCCCAATGTAGAAATTCAACAGACGACATTTGAAGAATGGAAATTAACACCAGGAAAATTTCATGCTGTTTTAGCAGCGACTTCTTTTCATTGGATGAACCCAGAAACAGCTTATGAAAAAGCCGCTGCTGCTTTAAGAGATGATGGGGCTTTAATTTTGTTGTGGAACATGACACCCCAACCTGATTATGAAGTATACCAAAATTTGCATGAAATTTATAAAATTTATGCTCCATACTCAGCCAGATATGAAGATGTAACAGATCAAGAAAAAATAGTTAAATCCTTTGGAGAAAAAGCCATTGATTCAGGAAAATTCACAAACTTAGTTTCTGGTCATGTAATCTGTGAAGTAACTTATAATGTTGATGATTATTTATTATTGTTAGGTACGCTTTCACCTTATTTAAAATTAGAAGTTGAAATCAGAGATGGTTTATTTACGGGGTTAAAACAAAAGATTGATCAGCTTTATGGAGGAAGGATTAATATTTCTTATATTTCAGCTTTTCAGGTAATGAAGAAAGTTTAGAGTATTTTTGTGTGAGAGGATGTTTGAACAGTGGTATCCGTGATTTTAATCATATTTTTACCCCCCTTAATCCCCCATTATCAAGGGGGGAAACAAGAAAATCCAGTTCCCTCCCCTTCAGGGGAGGGTTAGGGAGGGTTAGGGAGGGGTAAAAAATATTTGATACACTCTCAGGGACTTTTAAAACATCCTCTTATAGCGATTACGCCTTTGGGCGAAACACTAGCACTTTCCTCTCCTGATAGACAAGGAATGTCCGAAAAAGTAGTACAGTTAAAAATTGATCTAGTAGCGTTAGCATCTTGACAAAATCACCTGTGCGAAAAATAGTTATTGCCGGCAACTGGAAAATGTTCAAAACCCAGGCAGAATCAGAAAATTTCCTAAGCGGATTTCTGCCTCACCTGGAGGAAACACCCTCAGAAAGAGAGGTAATATTGTGTCCTCCCTTCACAGATTTAAGTGTAATGTCCAAATATTTACACGGTAGCCGTGTAAACTTGGGCGCACAAAACGTTCACTGGGAAGAAAATGGAGCCTACACGGGTGAAATTGCTGCTCCCATGCTCACAGAAATCGGTGTGCGCTATGTCATCATTGGACACAGCGAAAGACGACAATATTTTGGCGAAACAGAGGAAACAGTGAATCTGCGCCTCAAAGCAGCGCAAAAATACGGACTGACACCCATTCTCTGTGTTGGTGAAACCAAACAGCAACGAGACGCAGGGGAAACCGAAAAACTGATTAGCACCCAGTTAGAAAAAGACTTAGTAGATGTTGATCAAACTAACTTGATTATTGCTTATGAACCAATTTGGGCGATTGGTACCGGTGACACCTGTGAAGCCACAGAAGCAAATCGAGTCATTGGTTTAATTCGTGATCAACTGACGAATCCTCACGTATCAATTCAATATGGTGGCTCAGTCAAGCCCAATAATATTGATGAAATCATGGCACAACCAGAAATTGACGGCGCTCTCGTCGGCGGTGCAAGTTTAGAAGCTGATAGTTTTGCCAGAATTGTCAATTATCAATAACCAAGGCAAAAGGCAAAAGGCAAAAGGCAAAAGTTGATTTATTTTCCAATGCCTCCTGCCTCCTGCCTCCTGACTCCTGACTCTTGACTCTTGACTCTTGACTCTTGACTCCTGACTCCTGTATGTCAAATCAATTAATTATTAGAGAACGTTGTTTTACTTGGGGACAACGGACATATTTAATGGGAATTTTAAATGTCACCCCAGACAGTTTTAGTGATGGTGGTCTATTTAACACAACTTCAGCCGCTTTAGCTCAAGCGCAAACAATGGTAGACGCTGGTGCTGATATTATTGATATCGGTGGTCAATCAACCAGACCAGGAGCAGAACAAATCACCCTCACAGAAGAACTTGATCGGGTGCTGTCGGTTTTGCAAGTCATTAGACCAAAAATTACTATTCCTATTTCTGTAGACACAACTAGAGCAGAAGTAGCTCAAGCTGCTGTAGAAGCTGGGGCAGATATTGTTAATGATATTTCTGGTGGTACTTATGATCCAGAAATGTTGCCAACAGTAGCCAAATTAGATGTACCAATCATGTTAATGCACATTCGGGGAACTCCCCAAACCATGCAACAACATACAGATTATCAAGATTTGATGGGAGAAATTTATAGTTTTTTATCCCAACAAATAAAAGCCGCAATTACAGCGGGTATTCAACAGGAAAAAATAATTATTGATCCGGGTATTGGTTTTGCCAAAAATTATGATCAGAATTTAGAAATTATTCGCAGTTTGCCAACATTCACAACCCTAAAGTGTCCCATATTAGTGGGAGCATCCCGCAAAAGTTTTATTGGCAAAATTTTAAATCAACCAGAACCAAAAGCCAGAGTTTGGGGAACAGCAGCGGCCTGTTGTGCTGCCATTTTTAATGGTGCTGATATCCTCCGAGTTCATGATGTTGCCGAAATGCGTGATGTCTCCCTAGTTGCTGATGCTATCTATCGACAGGTGATTGGTGATTGGTGATTGGTGATTGGTGATTGGTGATTGGTGATTGGTGATTGGTGATTGGTGATTGGTGATTGGTGATTGGTTCTTGGTGATTGGTTATTGGTGATTGGTTATTGCTTATTGGTGCTTGTCTCTTGCCGCTTACTTCTTGGTTATTGCTTCTTGCGTTTTTTCAATCAACTTTTACTTCTTACCTCTTGCCTCTTGCCC
>NZ_BJCE01000101.1:0-18980 GCF_005402885.1 Sphaerospermopsis reniformis | reverse complement strand
TAGATGAAATAGTATTAGATGCCTTTGCTGCTGGGGTGGTAATGCTTTTAGACGACGAAACCCTAACTATTCCCACACCAAAACAGCCGTACATCAAACAACTACAACAAGCCTTAGAACTAGAAGATATAGAAGCAGAAGAAATGATCAAAGAAATCATAGCTGCAATAGAAGAAGCAGAATATCAAGAAGAATATGTAGACATAGAACAGGAAACAATATTATTAGATGAATTTGGGCAAGAAATATATCAATCACCTTTGGGTAATTTTATTGTTCCCATACCAGTTACCCCAGAACAGGGAGGAAAAATTCAAAGTCAAGAAGGAATAGTTGGCTTTTCTGATGATGTTGGAACTTTACTGAGAATTGATTATTATCCTCTTCCAACCGAACATTTAGCAACAATGGAATCTCAGGGACAGGAAACATATCTCCACTCTATTTTAATCGAAAAATATTTACCACAAGCCATTTTTGTTAATGTCCCAGGTGCAGAAATCAAGTATACAGAATATTTACAAGATACCTTAAAAGGTTATTATTATGTATTAGTTGATATGCCCAAAGGTTCAACAATTTCCAAACAAGAAACTAACGGCAATGCCATTAGATTAGATGCTTATCGGGGTTTGTTAGCTTTCATCAATGGTGACTTTTTGTATATAGTTAGCAGTCAGCGGACATTTTTCAATGGTGATAGTCCTGGTCCTATTTTGGATGAAGCGGAGGATATTAAACAGAATATTTTAGAGTTTATCGAGACGATGGAGTTTAGTGAGTAGGTGACAGGTGACAGGCTTCGCCGTGAGCGTCAGCCGAACAGACAAATATTACAAAATGCCTTTCCCTAGTACCCTACGCTTTAATGCTACTATTCGAGGTCTTGCACCTTGACCAGAAAAACCTAAACCTTCTCGAAAAATTTCCGGCATATAAAATCGCGCTATTTCCTCTTTTTCTTTATCTTCATAAATTACCCCCATTTCTTCTAACATTCTTACAGTTTGCTGATCCATGTTGAACTGCTCGACAGCAAAAGGTATTTTTCTTTCAGAAGCAGGAGGAAGTTGTTCATCTACCCATTTTTTAAAAGCTGGATATTCTTCTGTAGCTTCTCTCACCTTTTCTTCACTACATGGTTTTAAAGCTCGGCGAATAGCTTGAGGAGGTAATAGTCGATTTGTATACCACTTTTCAAAGTTTACATCTTTAGCATTATCTAATGTAATCTTAGCTGCATAATGCAAAAAGCGCACAATATCTCTCGCCTGAAGTTTACCCTTAAAATCAGTTAAAGCTGCAAATACCCAAGAAGCTGTATATGCTTCTTTAGATTTTTCAGTACCCAGAGTTTTACCCCATAAATTTTCTAATTCAGTAATCAGATTTTCTTTAGTTATACTATAAATATTGCCTTTTTCTGCCCCAATAACATTAGATTCACTACAAATCCAATAAGCTAACCTCAAGAAAGATTCGTGATTCCAATATAAATCATAGGAACGGTAAAGATTTTCAAATTGTCCTAAGTTTTGAGTAATTGTATATCTGAGAAAATCACGACGCAAGAAAATGATTATACCCAGGTGAGATTGCCTAATTTCTGATAATTTCTTCGGTAAATCATCAATCAACGCTTTTAAAGCTATACGCTGTTTTTCATTAGCAGCAATATCAGAGAAAATATCTTCTAATCCATCAAACAAAAAGATAATTTTTAATTCTTTATTTCTTAAATATTGATTTATATTACTCAAAGTGTGAGGATTATCTATATTTTCACTCATGCCAATTGATTTGGCAATTTCACCAACCCAGAATTGAGTCCATCGTGGTTCATTCCAATCTTCAATATCTAGTGTGTTCTTGATCCTATCTACATATTCGGAATGTTTAAATTCAGGAACATGATTATCTAATGCTATTCTTGTCTCATTTCTAGCTTCACTGATGACAGTATTAGCATTTTCTTTGAGTGTACGTGATTCCAAAAAAGGAAAAATATGTGTTTGAGTAACAGTTTCATTAATTATTTCATGAGAAAGTTTACTAATTTTATTAATAAACTTTTCCCAATATTTAAACCGTGCAAGCTGAATATAATTAAATGTTTTTCCTGCTCCTTTTGCTCCAATTGATATTACATGAGGTAATTCATCTTGAAAATTAGTTGCCAAATTTTGCAAAGGTTCTGTGATTAATAAATCTTCCCCTTCTCCCGATTCAGCATATTCATACTTTTCACATAAATCTCTTAGTTTGGTTACTTCTTGTTTTTGACGTGATTTTATTTCTTCTATATTTTCCGTAATTTCTTGATCCTCAATGACTAATTGCTGATTTGCCCAATTTAGAGCATTTTCTCTTACCGTAGTTCCTCTTAACTTTGATCTTGCATCATCCCAATTATTGATATACAATAGTTCCTCAGCAAAATAGGCTTCTTTAATTTCTAGTCTTTTCTCATTTGATAATTTATCATCTTTATCTTGCCCATAAGCATAAACTAAGTCTGTCACAGCATTGTTAAAATTTGGTAATTCTTTAAATTCTTCTTTTAACATACTAATAATTATAGTTGGATCATAGTATGTTTTATTTTTAACTTCTGCTTCTGGTGGTGCAACTTTACCAATTTGTTTTAAAACCAGACTTGTACCTTGAATAGATTGATCATTAATAGTTGTCACCAAAAAACGCTGTATTCGAGGATCAAAAATTATCGGACTTGAGATTTCACTTAAACCTGCTCTCAAATCAATAAAAATATAATCTACTGCCAAAATTGCACCTAAACTATAAAGAGCATTCCCATATTCCCAAACTCCATCTATACCTCTTACCAAATGTTCAGGTAAAATAGGAGTATCTAATAAGTCTTCGTCTTTAAGAAATGCTGGTAGGAAATATATACTAGATTGTCCTTCATTTTTAGCTGATTTTTTTACCTCTTTGGCAAATAATGACAGAGCTTCTTCTCTATCAATCGGTGAATAATGATAAACCTCTAAAAAATTAATAAATGAAACTTCTGGTTTTTGGCTTTCCGAAGCATTCCAATATGTAAGGCCAGGAGCTTCTAAATCAGCATCTATGACAAGTATTTTGATCGGTTGATTTAACTCTTTAGCTCTATCTAGTAAAGCGAAAAGATGCGCTGCTAAATTTAAAGTTCTCCCCACACCACCTTTAAAAGAATAGAAGGCTATTAAATTACAGTTATTAGGGGACATTGCTGGCAGTTTAACAACCTGCTGAATGGCATTTTCTGTTTCTGATTCACTTTTCAAATATGCAATTTCTTCCCAAAAAGGACGAATTTCAACATCAGTTATATAAGGTTCTTCACCAATGATAAATTCTACAGGTAATGTTGCATCTCCAATATCTATAAAAATCAAGGATTCTTCTTTTTGATACCAGTCTTTAAACCAATTCTTTAAATGATGAATAACTGTATCTTGATCTTCTTCTGTGGAAAGATATATTTCCAAGCTATCCGAGTAACAACGTATTTTTAATATTCCTTCTGGTAGATTAGTACCGTAGTTGGTTTTTTGACGAATAATTCTTCTGACATCGAGCCAAGTAAATAATTTTATTTTTTTTAGTTCATTCATAATTTGTCAATTTCCTTTGCAATCCATTTTGATATTTCTAACAGTTTATTTTCTATATATTCATCGGTTTGTGGTTTTTCTTCTTTTTTAGTAATTATACCAATAATATTTGCGCCATATCTCCATATTTGGTTAATTTGTCCACTATCTAATCTTCTCTTTTCTTGTTTATTCTTTTTATTATTCCTTTTATCGGGTATATCCTCTATCCGTATTTCAGGTAGTTTTAAGTCGCCTTGTGCTTCTACACAATCTAACATATCATTGATATTATGTCCGCATTCAATAATTTCTTGGCATAAATCCAAATCAGTGCGAGGTCAACGCTTTTTTTTCATGAAAATTGCTTTAAGACCACATTCGACGGCATAAAATAATAATAACCGATGGGCATTGGTATGAGGTTGAGGTGTTTTGTAATAAGCAGATATATTTCTCAGCCAAGCTTTCTCCATTTCCTTGTCTGTAAAAGGTATTTTTGCCATTAAGTTATTTTGATTTCCTGTAATTAAAGAATTTCCTCAATTATTCTAAGTCAAAATTGCTCCCCCCATTAACCGCGCATACCTATACTGCAACTCATCCCGCATCAGAGTCCAACGCGCTAAACTCGTATCCATATCAATCACCTTCTCTGCTGCTTGTCGCGCTAACAGCAACACATCCTCATCTTCTACCAAACTAGCTAAAGTAAAATCCGCTACTCCAGATTGTCTAGTCCCCATCACTTCCCCAGGACCACGAAAACGCATATCCATTTCCGAAATAAAAAACCCATCCTGAGACTGTACCAGCACCATCAACCGTTGTTGTGCATCAGGACTTCTGGAACTACTCATCAACAAACAATAGGACTGCGCTGCACCCCGACCTACACGCCCCCGTAATTGATGTAACTGAGATAAACCAAATCTCTCCGCGTGTTCAATTAACATCACCGTCGCGTTAGGAACATCTACACCCACCTCTACCACCGTAGTAGAAACTAAAATCTGCGTTTCATTATCCCGGAATTTATTAATAGCTTCCTCTTTTTCTGCGGAAGTCATTCTTCCATGCAATAACCCCACTTGAAACTCAGGAAAAACGCTTTCTTGTAATTTTTGATGTTCATCTATTGCTGAACGCAAATCTAATTTTTCCGACTCTTCCACCAAAGGCAAAACTACATAAATCTGCCTACCTTGGGCAATTTCTCTTCTTATTAAATCATAAGCTTGGGGTCTTTGTTGACCAGTTAACAAAGATGTTTTAATTGCTTGTCTTCCTGGTGGTAATTCATCAATTTGACTCACATCTAAATCACCATGAACTGTTAAAGCTAATGTTCTAGGAATAGGAGTTGCAGTCATGGTTAAAACGTGGGGTTGTTCACCTTTTTGCTGTAATTTTGCTCGTTGTTCTACCCCAAAACGATGCTGTTCATCAATGACAACTAAACCCAAACGTTGAAAATTTACCTTATCTTGAATTAACGCATGAGTTCCCACTAAAAGAGGTAATTCACCTGTTTCTAACTGAGAATGAATTTCTCTTCTTTTTGCTGTTTTTGTTGAACCTGTTAATAATTCAACGGGTAAATGTAACAGGTTAAACCAACTAACTAACTTTCTATAATGTTGTTCTGCTAATACTTCAGTGGGAGCCATCAAAGCTGCTTGATAACCAGATTGAATTGCTGCTAAAATCGCCACCACAGCTACCACAGTTTTACCCGAACCTACATCACCTTGAACTAAACGATTCATGGGTGTAGGTTTTTGTAAATCATTGAGAATATCGTTAATAACTCTTTGTTGAGCATTAGTAAATTTAAAAGGTAAAATCTTGTTAAATTGTTCTAATAATTTACCTTTTGGTGCTAAAACGGCACTTGTTTGAATTGCCTTGGCTTGTTTCTGACGTTGTAATAAACCCAGTTGTAAATAGAAAAATTCATCAAATACTAAACGCCGACGAGCATATTTTAAAGTATCACTATCTTTAGGAAAATGAATATTAGGAATTGCATCTTTTAATTCCATTAATTCATATTTTTTTCTTAAACCAACTGGTAAGGGATCTTTTAAATTTGCTGCCGCAGGTAAAGCTGCCATTACCGCTTGTCTGACGGTATTTGCAACAACTCCTTCCGTTAAACCATAAATCGGTACAACCCGCCCAATAGTAAAAGATTCTATCGCATCACCAGGATTTGCTAATACTTCTATTTCGGGATTATCTAAGGTTAAACCATATTTACTGGCTTTCACTAAACCACAAGCAGCCACCACACTACCCACAGCATAACGTCGTTTTAAACTTTCTTGCCAACCACGACTACTAAATCTAGCACCGGCATAAAATCTACTAACTTTTATTTGTCCACTTTTATCTTTTAATAATAGTTCTAAAATTGATAACTTTTGATTTTTAGGACTGGTAAAACAATTACAACGCTTAACTTCGGCGATGATAGTTACTGTTTCACCTCCTTGTAATTCTTGAATGTTAACTTGACGAGCATAATCAATATAATCACGAGGATAATAAAACAGTAAATCTCTCACTGTTGATAAATCTAAACGAGATAAATTTTCTGCTCTCTTGATGCCAATTTCTGGTAAATCGCTGAGTTTTTGCTCAATTTTTGGCGCTAGTCTCCGACTGGTTTCAGTCACAATAGGAGTTGTTTTAACTGTTTTTGTTGAATAATTTTTTTCCTGAGTTTTAATTTCCTGTTTTTTGATTTCTTGTTTTTTTATGTCTTGATGTTGCTGTTCACCCGATTCTAATTGTTGTTGTAATTGATAAAGATAGGTTTTAACTTCAGCAACTAACTGCTGTCTAATTTCTACTGCTAAATCTGGATATTCAGCAAATTGAAAGGCGATATGATGCCAGCGCGATCGCTCTTTTGCTGGTAAACTTTGAGGAAACTTCCCAAAGGTTAAACTGAGAAATTCACTGAAGCGATATTGTCTACCCATCAAATCTACAAACCCATTTTCAGCCTCTACCGCCAAGGCTTTATCCAATCTTATCCAATCGGGAGTATCATTAGTCATTAGTCATTAGTTGTTAGTCATTAGTTGTTAGTCATTAGTTGTTAGTTGTTAGTTGTTAGTCATTAGTCATTAGTCATTAGTTGTTAGTTAATTCTACCCAATCACCAGTCACCAGTCACCAGTCACCTATAAGTTAGTCCTCAAACCAACTCGCACGCCAAGCCGCTTCCGCTTCCGCAATTTTCAATTCTCTGTGTTTCTTTTGATATTCTTTTCCTAATTTATTTAGTTGCAGTAAAATATTACGAATTTGTTTGCGTGCTGACAAGAGTGTGTTATCAGCAAATTCAATGTCTCCTAGTCGCAAGTTCAGGGTTATCAGCTGTGTCAAGCTAGAATCTTCTGATTCATCGTCACTACTGATTTCAATTACTAAATTTAATAGATTAGGCGGACCCGGTATTACTTCCCCAGAAGCTTCTGAAACTGCTGCTGCAGCTGCTGCTAAAATCGGTTCTGGTAGTTTTTTCGGTAAAATTCCCACTTTTTGAATTAAAGAATTGGCATCCTGGGAAACTTTTCTCAGGGTATTCTGAATTCCTTCCTCTAAATCTTGATGCCATTGTGCCACTTCTATGGGGTTGGAAGGATCTAAATATTTTTGCTTTTCTATTTTCGATTGAGGATCGTTTTTACTGTCTTCAGTTTCTTCAGTTTCCTCAGTTTCCTCAGTTTCCTCAATTTCCTCAATTTCTTCAGTTTCCTCAAATTCCTCGGTTTCTTCAGCTTCTTCCGTATCTCCACCTTGAAGATAAACAAGCAACTGTTGTGCGCCTTTTTGTCCTAATTTACGAATGCCTTGTTGCAATTGTTGTCGCTGATTCAGTGACAATTTGAGAAATTTATCAGGATATCCTTGAGTACAAACGTGATAAACTGCCAAAATTAACTGTTTTTGTAAAGCTTCACCCAGGATAGTTAAATAATTGACATAATTGCTGTGGAGTTCTGTGGCGATCGCTCTAATCGCTTGTTTTATGGCTGTGATATCCCCTTCTATTCGCTCAATTGCTCTGGCCATATCTTCCTTTTTTTCTCCACCTGAATTGTATTTTGCAGTGAAAATAATTATCCAGATTATCTAGAGTTTTGAATTACTCCAATTGTAATAATAATTGTCAATAAAATACAGGTCAGCAAAATTTGCCAGACCTGTGATTTTACAAATATCAGTTATCAGTTATCAGTGTCATCAACATTCATTTTACCATAAACTGTCTGACCTGTCTACTGTGTACTGATTTAATCATTAGTCAAAAATCTTTAGTCCAGCAGCTTCAGTTAATAACATACTATTAATAACTAACTACTGACTACTGACTCATAACTAAATTACTTAGCGCCATTACTTAGCGCCATTACTTAGTGCCATTACTTAGCGCCCATTTGAGCAGCTACTTCTTCAGCAAAGTTACTTTCTTGTTTTTCAATGCCTTCACCCAGTACATATCGCACAAAGCCATGCACTGTAATGTCTTCACCGACTTTAGACTGAACTTGCTTCACTAAGTCTGCTACAGAAATGCTTTGATCGCGGATATAAGGTTGATCCAACAAAGTTAATTCTTTTAGGCGTTTTTCAATCCGTCCTTGAACAATTTTTTCTCTGATGTTCTCTGGTTTATTCGCCAAGTCTTCCTTACCCATTTCAATGTCCTTTTCTTTTTGGACAGTTTCGGCAGGAATTTGGTCTACACTAACATACTCAACATTGGGGCAAGCGGCAACTTGCATTGCTGCATTTTTAGCAAATTTTTTAAACTCTTCGTTACCAGCAGCATCGTCTGTTTTAGCGATTACTTGCAGTAACACACCTACTCTACCACCAGTGTGAATGTAGCTGTCTACTACTCCTGGTGTGTCACCAAGAGAGAAGTTTACAAAGCGTCGCACCTGGATATTTTCACCCAAGGTAGCAATACTTTCTTTGATAAATTCATCTACAGTTACTTCTGCCTTTTCAATGTAAGGTTGAGCCAGCAAAGACTCAACACTATCCGCAGTCGCAGCTTGTTGTGCTAGATTCTTAACTAAAGTTTTAAAAGCGTCGTTACGGGCAACAAAATCAGTTTGACAGTTGACTTCTATCAGTACACCCACCTTACCATCAGGTTGAATGTAGGTGTCTACTAAACCTTCTGCTGCCACGCGATCGCTCTTTTTACCCGCTGAAGCGATGCCTTTTTTACGTAGCCAGTCTATAGCTGCGTCGATATTGCCATCATTTTCCTTCAGCGCCTTTTTGCAGTCCATCATGCCGGCACCAGTTTTTTGGCGTAGCTCTTGGACGAGTTTTGCAGATATTTCCGCCATGTTGCCTCAATTCCTATCCTAACTTGACCTAGAGTTATAATCGCTCACGGGTGTTGAGTATTTCTATCTTACTCAGGGCTGTTGACATTCCCCACGGCTAGAAGCCGGGGGATTCTTGCTTCAAAGGAATTCCAAGAAATTTACCCTCAGCAAGCATCACCGTCTGCCCGACGGCTGCAAGTCCTCTGATGAGAACTACGTAAAGAAAAGCGATGAATTTTAAATTTAGCCTCTGCCAATTTTAGATTTTCGATTGGCTGCACCACAAACAGATGCAGCTTAGACATTGGAAATGAACAATTTGAGATTTGTTGCACCCAAAACAACGGACTTTTCCCAAAAAATCCAAAATCCAAAATCCAAAATCCAAAATTGTTTAGTCCTTATTCTTCGTCGTCATCGCTCATCATTGAGTCAGTGTACTCACTTTCATCGTAGTCGTACTCTTCCTCAGCGCCTTCGTAATCTTCGTAATCTTCTTCTACTTCCAGCTGACCATGACGGCCTTCATAAATAGCATCTGCTAATTTACCAACAATCAGTTTAATCGATCTGATGGCATCATCATTGGCTGGGATGGGAATATCTACCACATCTGGGTCACAGTTTGTATCTAACATAGACACAATGGGAATACCCAGTTTTTGGCATTCTTGAACAGCGTTATATTCCCGACGTTGGTCAACAATTACCACAATGTCAGGCACTTTCCGCATATTTTTAATGCCGCCCAAGTATTTTTGTAGCTTCGCCATTTCCCGACGCAGCATTGACGCTTCTTTCTTAGGCAATAAGTCTAATGCGCCGTTTTCTTCCCGACGTTCTAAATCTTTTAGACGTTCTGCTCTAGTTTTAATGGTAGCCCAGTTGGTGAGCATTCCACCCAACCAACGCTGGTTAATGTAGTGAGAACCACAACGGTTAGCTTCTTGAGCAATAATTCCCGCTGCTTGGCGCTTTGTACCCACAAACAAGAATTTTTTACCTTGTTCTGCTTGTGTCCGCATATAGTTGTAAGCATCATCCATCAACTGCGCGGTTTGCACCAAGTCGATGATGTGTACACCATTGCGAGCAGTGTAGATGTAAGGAGACATCTTAGGGTTCCAACGTCGGGTTTGATGCCCAAAGTGAACACCTGACTCCATCATCTGAGCCAAAGAAACGACTGGCATATTTTATAGCTCCTATTCGGGTTAAACCTCCATCCAGGCGTATTTCCACAGCGGAAACACCCGAATCCCCGGATGTGCGGAATTTAGACAACTACACTAGGGTAGCACAATTGTGGCAATTTTGCAGAAATGTTTTGAAAGAAGGAGTTCTAGGAGTCAGGAGTTCTAGGAGTTCAGGAGTTCAGGGAGTCAGGAGTTCAGGGAGTCAGAATTTTTAAGAAATTGGTTAATTATCAAATAGCTGTTTTTGGCACAAGTCTAAAAAAGCTGACTAATAACAACAAAAATCAGCAAATAAAAGAAATTATGTGAATAAAATTCAAACAATAAAATTCAAACATCTTCATATTAAGATAAATATTTTTGTTTCTAAATATGGTGAATTTGATTTATAATAAAAATGTCAATTATCTTAAATTAAAGGTAAAAATACATGAGCATAATTAAACCACCCACAGCAATTGATTTTGATCCTGCCATTGTCGCCAAAGATAAAGATGATCAACCTATCTTAATGATAGATGTGAGATTTTCCGCCATGTATGCTTCTCCCGAACTGAATATATTAAAAATGGAAAAATACCAAAATATTCCTTTTTTGATGTTTGCCAACTCCGATGTGATCAGAATCTTTAAAAGTCCTAATTTTGCAGAAGTAGCTAGATTAGATACCAAAAAAGTTTTAGGATTTTATAGTCCAAAAAGTATTGAAGGAATCATCTATCAATTTACTTTAATCACTTTACTTCAATCCTGGTTAAGAGATTTAGATTATCATTGGAAAAGTGAAAATCCTCCTTACATTGAAGAAATGAAAGAAATTGGTTTATTTGCTCTTTTGGATGATATAACTACAGAGGAGCTACAATTATTATGATAATTATTTATTTGGAAACTAATTCCATTATGGCAATTGCCAAAGGAAGAAATAAAGAATTAGAAGATTTTGTTTATCAGTCTTCAGATAAACTCAAGTTTGTGATACCGAGTATTTGCTTGATGGAAACCCTAGTAGCAATAGAAAGAGAAGACAAACGTAGTCAATCTTTTTCTCAAACTCTTCAAATAGAGATGAATGAAGCAAAAAGAAATAAAGAATTATCTAACTCTACCTCTTTTGTCAACTACTTAGAAAGTTCCTTAATTGATTATGATGACATATTAACTGATTTTAGAAACCGATTTTTGAAGATTCTCGAATATCTGAAAAATCATGGTGAGTTGATTGAACCCAGAATTGAAATGTTGGAAAGTACCTTAAATGCTCCTTTAATACCTGGAAAAAATCAAAAGCGAGATGATTTTATTTTACAGGTGATTTTAGTTCATGCTCAGAATAATTTATCAATGTCCAAAGTATTTTTTAGTGAAAATACTAAGGATTTTGATAATACTAATATTCAACAGGTATTAGCTAATGTGGGAATTAATTATTTTAGTAAAGTATCTAATTTACAAAGATGGTTAAATGAACAATAATAAATGTTGTAATTTAGAATGTAGGGTTTTAGCATTGCTCAACCTAGACACCACGAAAATTGATAAGAAATTAGTTTTAATCAATAATTTAATGTGATAAAATATAAGATGATTTACCGGCTTATAAAAATCACAGGTTATGACTACAACTAGGTAAACAATATGAAAGCCTTAGAAGTTACAGGTAAAATTCAACAAGGAAAATTAACTTTAGATTATTCTTTAGGGATTGATGATTTTCAGGAAGTCAAGGTAATTATTCTTTTACCAGAAGCAAGTGATTATGATATTGATGATAATGCCATTGCGGAAATATAAGAGAGTTTAACAAGAGCTTTTCAACAAGTTAAAACAGGGGAAAATAGACCTATTTGTGAGTTATGGGAGAGAATTGATAGTGAATATTGATAGGCAATTAGTTTTAATAAATAATTTAATGTTATATAATATAATAGCATATCATTTACTAAAAATAGGATTTGTAATTAATGACTAATTCTAGTACCATTCGCCAAGAAATATTAAAACAAATCAGTTTCATTCCTGATGAACAATTAAGTTATGTATTAGAGTTTCTTCAGAAAATGAATATTGCTGATCAACAAACTCATGACAATGATGAAGATGTAGATGATGAATTGTTAGATATGAGTGCATCTGCATTACAAGATTATCTTACAGGAAAAGATAAAGGAATTTCATCTCAGGAGTTAAAGCGTCAATTACTAGGAGAAGATTTTGCTTGATTATATTATCTTAAAACCTGCCCAAAAATATCTTGAACGATTAAGAGTTGAAGATCAAGTAAGAATTATTCGTGCGTTGGATGGTTTAATCACAGGAACAGAAAATCTTGATATTAAACCATTGAAGGGTAGAGAAGAAAGTCGTTTAAGAGTTGGTAAATATAGGATTTTGTTTATTGAGGATACGGTTAATCAATTATATGTGATCACGGCTATTGGTGCGCGGGGGGATGTTTATAAATAAAGGGTTTTTATGGTTGATAAAAATTATTAGCTATGGAAAGAGGAGGAAGTTGTAATTTATATTTAAGTGTATTTAGTTGGGTTTCGTTACCTCAACCCAACCTACTTACTAAATTCATGGAAATGGAATACCTTGAATAAGGTGAACTCCAAATTGAATCAAACTTTCAAGAGCAGTTGTCCCCAGTCCTATACCAATACCCTTCGCCAATTCAAGACACAAATCACGGACAAATTTTCTTAAAGATGCCTCTTCTTTATATCTAGTTTTTAGTGTAGCAGTGTCCATAGCTCTTCTTCTCTTCTTTGCGCCTTTGCTCCTTAGCGACTTTGCGCGAAATAATCACTTATTCATCATCTCAGCATAAGCCTGATAAACCCCCTTCACATTATACCAATTCAAAAAAATCCGCGCAATTTCCAAAGCTAACTGCGGCTTACCCAAATTAATCAACCATTGCAATAAAGGGGCGCTAGTTCTTTCATTAAACAAACCATTTAAAGAAAGCATACCCCATAACAAACGATGAAACAGAGTCATTTGAATCATCATTTTCACTTCCCAAGTGGGATGTTTTTGATAAAACAAAACTCCCATCCTACCCCGTTGAATTTCCTTATCAATTAAATTATCAATTTGTTGTAAACTAAAGGGTGGATGCCAATGATAACCCACAGCTTGAGGACATTTAATTAATTGCAAACCTAAATTTTTTAACCTCACACCTAACTCTAAATCTTCCCATCCATAAAGTTGAAAACCAGTATCAAATAAACCAGCTTTTTCTAACCAATGTTTAGGAATAGCGACATTACCCGTAGCAAAAAAAGCCGCAGAAAAATCTGTGATTTTATAAGGTTCAGAAGTGGGATTTTCAAAATTACAAGTATTAATTACCGCACCGTAAGTAAAAAAAGCGTCGTTTCCTAATTTCTCTCTTCCTTGCAATAAAGCATTACTATGAGCTTGCAAGAAATTAGACAAGACCACCAAATCACTATCAATAAAAATAATCGTATCACCCGCAGCTTTTTCTACCCCTAAATTTCGCGCCGCAGCAGGACCAGCATGATCCTGTTGAAAACACCGCAGATGAGGAAACTCATCTTTATTTTCTGCTAACCAGTCTAAAGTCCCATCTGTAGAACCATCATCTACTAAAATAATCTCATACCCTTCTACAAGGGTTGTATCCTTTAAATTCTGCACTTCTAAAGCGCGGAGGCACTTCTGCAAAATTGACAACCGATTATAAGTTGGTATAACAACACTAAAAAACACTGTTTCACCTACATCACTAAACAACTCAAAATTAAATGTTAAATAGAATTAATGTTAAATAGATTTTTGCCCATATTTTAAATATCTAGCATAGGACAAACCTAGAATTTTGAGCTTGGCATACTACATGAGAATTAGAGAAGTATATGATACTTTACAGGGTTATTACAGAAAATTTACCCAAAAACCAACATTGTGGATGTTCAAAATAGCATAAATCGTAAATTCAGGAAGTTTTACAATTTACGCTAACTCAATTAGTATATAATAGGACTTACGCACTGTACAAATTCACCATGATGTGCATAAACGAAAATCCGTCGTTTCAGGCTTTTGTCGATTAACTTCCGATCAATAGCGAACTGCTTGCAGCAGCGCTTCGCTATCGCTCAAAAATCATTAAAAAATCACGTTAAAATGGACGAAACCCATACCTCATATTTGGTTGATCCTGTCAATGCGTAAGTCCTAGATATGAAAGTTTTTGCCCAGCGCCATGAATTAAATTTTCCCTACCTATGGGACACAACACAAGATGTAACTCGTAGCTTTGGTGCTGTTAGCACACCTACAGCTTTTTAAATTGATAATGAAGGGATTGTGCGCTATAAAGGACAAACTGACGACCACCCTCAAGATCCATCAGCGACTGGGGAAGATTATTTAAGAAATGCGATCGCCTGTTTATTTCAAGGTCAAGAAATCCAGCCAGCACAAACCCCACAACTGGGAACGCCATTAGTATGGCGAAAATAAACTAGAACTAGACACAGATTGCCACTGTACTGTTATCTTAAATTGGAGGCAATTGCAACTTATTTGATAAAACGTAACTTCATGGGAACGAATTACCGACGGGTTTTACTTAAACTGAGCGGTGAAGCCTTGATGGGCAACATGGGCTATGGCATTGATCCAGAAGTAGTCAAGGGAATAGCCGAAGAGTTGGCAGAGGTGGTAGCCACTGGCGTTCAAGTCGCTATCGTAGTTGGCGGTGGCAACATTTTCAGAGGCGTTAAGGCAGCATCAGCGGGAATGGACAGAGCAACCGCTGACTACATAGGAATGATTGCCACGGTAATGAATGCCATGACGCTACAAGACTCGCTAGAAAGGATAGGAATACAGACGCGGGTACAAACGGCGATCGCTATGCAAGAATTAGCAGAACCGTATATTCGTCGTCGTGCCATCCGTCATTTAGAAAAAGGACGGGTGGTAATTTTTGGTGCTGGTTCAGGAAATCCCTTCTTTACCACAGATACCACTGCGGCATTAAGAGCAGCAGAAATAGAAGCAGAAGTGATTTTTAAAGCCACCAAAGTAGACGGAATCTACGATGCTGACCCCACCATTTATCCTGAAGCCAAACGTTACACAACCCTCACTTACGCCCACGTTTTGGCTGAAGATTTGCGAGTCATGGATAGTACCGCAATTGCCTTGTGTAAAGAAAATAATATTCCCATTCTGGTATTTGACCTAACAACGCGAGGAAATATTCACCGTGCAGTAATGGGAGAATCTATTGGCACTCTTGTGGGAGGTTCTTGTGAAATTAGCTGAAGCTGAAAGTACGATGCAAAAAACCGTTGAGGCTACTCAACGAGCTTTTAACACCATTCGCACTGGCCGCGCCAATGCGAGCTTACTAGATAAAGTACAAGTAGAATATTACGGGACACCTACCCCCCTCAAATCACTGGCAAATATCAGTACACCAGATGCCACCACCATTCTCATTCAGCCTTATGACAAGAAGAGTCTGAATATGGTGGAAAAGGCAATCTCCTTGTCAGATGTCGGTTTAACCCCCAGCAATGATGGTTCTGTAATTCGTTTGAACATCCCACCTTTGACATCTGACCGTCGTAAAGAATTTGCTAAACTCGCTGCTAAGTATGCCGAAGAAGGTCGAGTTGGTATTCGCAATATCCGTCGTGATGCTCTTGACTCAATTCGTAAACAGGAAAAAAACGCGGAAATTTCCGAAGACGAATCACGAGATCAGCAAGATAAACTACAAAAACTAACCAACAAATATACAGCGAAAATCGACGACTTGCTGGCAGAGAAGGAAAAAGACATTACAACCGTCTAAATTGGGGACTGGGGACTGGGGACTGGGGACTGGGGACTAGTGATGGGGTTATTAACCTCCCCTGCTCCCTGCTCCCTGCTCCCTGCCTCCTACCTATTCCCTATTCCCTTATTTATGTACGAATGTATCATTGTTGGTGCTGGTCCGGCGGGTGGATCAGCAGCTTATCATTTAGCCAAACAGGGACGCTCAGTATTAGTTTTAGAAAAAGCATCTCTGCCCAGATATAAACCTTGTGGTGGTGGTGTGTCACCAGCGATCGCTCAATGGTTTGATTTTGACTTTAGCCCTGCAATTTCCGTTAAAGTAGACTCCCTGCGCTTTACCTGGAAACTCGAAGATCCTGTAGAAGCCAAAATCGGCATCAAAGAACCAGTCTGGATGGTGCGGCGAGATGTATTCGACCATTTTCTCGTTCAACAAGCTCAAAAACAAGGGGCAGAACTACGAGACAATACAGAAGTTACAGGTATTGAGTTTAAAAGTGATTATTGGCAAGTTAACACGGCTAACGGACAAGTCACAGGTCGCTACTTAATTGCTGCGGATGGTGTTAAAGGTTCAATGCCCAAATGGCTAGGTTTCAAAGACCGGAAACGTCGTTTAGCAGGAGCATTAGAAGCAGAAATTCCGGCAAATGTAGAGAATAAATCCACAATTCACTTTGAGTTTGGTTTAGTCAAAAACGGTTATATCTGGAATTTTCCCAAAGCTGACGGTTACTCTCTCGGAGTCGGAACGTTTATTGGTGGCGAACCCCAGGACTTTAAAAAAATTTTGGATGAATATGCCAAATATTTTAATGTAGATATTAAAACCAGCAAACAATATGGTTATCCCATATCCTTATGGGATGGTAATCAAAAACTGCATACCCAAAATGCTGTTTTAGCCGGTGAAGCTGCTTGTGTTGTTGACCCCTTTACCGCAGAAGGTATTCGCCCCTCAATTTTTAGCGGTGTCCTAGCCGCACAATTCATTAATGAGGCGCTTAGTGGTGATATCAACGCCTTGGAAAACTACACTGAGGCTATTCATGAACAATGGGGTTCAGAAATGGCTTGGGCGCAAAAATTAGCCGGCGCATTTTATCGCTTCCCTGGTATTGGCTACAAAGTCGGTGTTAAACGTCCCTCTGGCGCTCAAACTATGGGTAAAATCCTTTGTGGTGAATTGCGATATGGTGATGTGGCTGGTCGCGCCCTCAAGCGTTTAATTCCTGGTTTTGGGGGTTAGGTAATTGGTAATTGGTAATTGGTAATTGGTGATTGGTGATTGGTAATTGGTGATTGGTGATTGGTGATTGGTGATTGGTGATTAGTTTTTTCCTACCCAATGCCTAAATTTCAACAAAACACCAAAGAATTACTCCTGTTACCAGAACACAGAGAACCCCAGCTAACCCGGCTAGGGGTTTTTTGTTTTTACCTGTAACCCATTCAGAGACTTTCCCTGTATAAGTTATTAATCCTGCTGTATCTATGGTAGCGATCGCCCATACCCAACCCGCATGAAGTCCCCAAGCTATCCCCAAACTACCACCATCAGCTAACGTGGCCACTACCAACACCATTCCCATCAGCCATAAACCAGGTAGTTGCGGTATCGTTTCTTTTTGTTCCCAAACCAAATGCAGCAAGGCAAAAATCAAACTAGAAATAATCGCTGCTAACCAGATCGGGTAGTCTTTCTCCAGGGTTATCAATAAAAAACCCCGAAATAACAACTCTTCTATCCCACCTACAAACAAAGCCACCAAAGAAATTGGTAGCAAAATTCCCGGAATTAATTTAATATTTGATTTTTCTAAATAGCACCAACCTAGCCAAAATTGACAGGTAAACACTATCACCAGTCCCAACACACCTAAACCCAAACCCAGCCACAAAGAACGCAAAATAGAAATATTCCCCACCAAGCCATAATTAGCAAAAGACCCCAGTCCTAACCAATTAATTCCCCAGAGAATGAAAGGTACTAATAGATAGAGAGATACCAATAAAGGAATTTTTTGCTCTGGCTGTAAAGGTTTATTAAGCTGCAAATTAAGTATGAAGGCGGATATCGCTGCTAATGGCAACCAACATACTACCCAAACCATAAAAAAAGCCATGACAAAAAACACTACTGGCGCATTTTTTAGCAACGCCAGTAATGTATTATTGACTGATGGCTCTATTAGTGAAAAGAAAACAGACGAAAAAATCACGATAGATTTCTAGCTCCCAGAGAGTTCTTGCTTATCCTTCAAAACTCTACTAGAATTGGTGACGCATACAAAATGTCAAATCTTATTTTGTTGTATGAACAAACCTTTAAACTACAAATACTATTTATTTGTAGGTGTAGGGAGGTGTAGGGATAAGAAAGCAAAGATTTATTTACAACTTACCCCTACTCTCAGAGAAATTTATTCCTCCTCTTCATTTTCTAAATCAGCTTCATCAGCTTCCACATCGGATGATGTCAATTTTTTATCACTTTCACCAAGTTGAATCAAGTGAATATGCTTGTAACCTAACCGAATTTCAAACTCATCACCAGGTTTTAAACCCATTGCTTTGGTATAGGTAGCACCAATCACGATTTGACGATTTTGATGAACACTAACCCGGTATGTCGGTTCGCGACCACGTCCATCTTTAGGAGATTCTGGACTCAGAGGAATACCTCTAGCTGACAACAAAGCATCATAAAAATCGGTGAGATTTACACGCACCTGATTATTCTTGGTAACGGTGTAATAGCCGCACTGCTTCGCTCTTTCTCGGCGTGGTAAATTAGAAAGCTCTTTTACTTTAGCCAGCAGTGCTTTTCCTGTTAATGGGGCGGTTGCAGTTTCTGTCATTATGTTCAAAATTTCCTTAATCTCTTGAAACAGTTCATCAATGTAGCCTGATTTTTACATTTGGCTTTTTAGCCAATGTCCAGAGCTACTGAAGACTTGAGGGTGAAGTGTGAATTCCTGCTG
>NZ_BJCE01000100.1:0-19234 GCF_005402885.1 Sphaerospermopsis reniformis | reverse complement strand
GGAGGAGATTGGAAAATTTCTTTGCCATCTCTTGAAATCCCAAAAAATGCACACTTTTTCCGGTATACCCTTCAAAACCCTTGCACTAATTTCTGTGTTTATCAGCCTCTAACCTTTGATATATCAAAGTTTTAGGTTTATTCAGCAAGCCCTAAGTAGGGTTTGCTGAAAAAGTTATCTCTGAGTGGCCAGGAGTATGGCTAACGCCACGCTTACTTCGACAGGCTCAGTACAAGTCGCTATCAAGGAGTCAGGAGTTCAAGGAGTTCAAGGAGTTTTTTTTATTTTGAAATTCTGCAAACACTCACAAAGTGCAAGCTTTTTGAGGATCATAGTACCTACAACCTTGCACAATTTTAATTTTAATCATCCTCAATCCTTTGATTTATCTAGGGTTTACATTTATTCAGCAAGCCCTAATTAAATAATAACCTGATCCCCGACTTTTCAAAGATCAAAGAGGTTGGGGATCTATATCTATTGAATGGAAAAAAAGCTAATTACGAATTACCCGATGCTTTTGTAAATCTTCTAAATTACAAACTTCCAAAGCTCTAGAGTGGGTAGCTTCCAAAACAACAGGAGGTGCAACACCCGCTTCTAAAGCTTCTTGCCATCTGGCAGCACATAAACACCAACAATCTCCAGGTTTTAAACCAGGAAAATTAAAATAGGGTACAGGTGTGCTTAAATCATTGCTTTGGGATTTTGTATATTCTAAAAATTCTGCTGTTACTTGAGCGCAAACAACGTGCATCCCAAAATCTTGCCCTCCTGTGTTACAAAAACCATCGCGGTAATATCCAGTCATGGGAGATGTGCAGCAAAGTTCTAATTTTGTACCGAGTACGTTTTTAGCTTCTGTCATTTTTGGAGATTGTGTAGGTTTTCAGATATATATGTACATATATTCTACAAATAATAATCAGCAGCGGATATTTTATATATGTAACTGATTTTTTAAGTAATTATTCGTCAGAGTGAGGATAAAAGTCTAGGTCTAAAATTTGATTGAGAGCAAAAGGACAAGCGATCGCAAATTTCTCCTCTGATAAACCAGTTTCGACCATTGCCTCTTTTCGCGCTCTTTGATAAGTAGCGTTTATCCATTCATCATCAGTTAAAAACCGTCGTAAACTGGGACTTTCTGCCAATAATTCATCTAAATTCAATCGTTCACGGGTAATGGTTACTTGCCAACTTTTACTACGACGTTCAGGCTGATATTTCCACTTTAGCAGGTGTGATAACACCAACCTTAAAGCACTCTGTAACGCTCGCTGTTGACTCTTACCCAAATCTACCACTTCCTCAATTAAATTTTCTAAATCTAATTCGTCCCACTGTTGCGATCGCAAAATTTCTGCGGTCTGTTCTACCCAAGCAAAAAAATCTTGTCCATAAAGAGTTTGTAAAATTTGGAGTTCTTGGGTCTTCATGGTATTCCTGTTTTTTCATCCTGTGCATCCTTTCTTATTTTATCATATTGCTCCTTTAATGCTCCTAATCCTGATTCATAAACTGATTCATAAAATTTCTATTGTCAAAATCAGGATTGACTATTTTTTCAGATTAACAAGATTCAGTATTAATAAATTCATCCTTCATCCTGTAAATCCTATAATCTTGTTCATCCTGATTCTGACATTCTCAACTTATCATCTACCAAAAACAGTAGTCAAAGAACGAGCTATATTTTGCGGTTGCATCGCATCCATCGCTGCGGTTGGTTCATAACCACAATGCACCATACAATCACCACATTTAGGATTACCACTAGCGCGTCCGTACTTACTCCAATCAGTCTCATCTAACAATTCTTGGAAAGTTTGATAATAACCTTCATTCAACAAATAACAAGGTTTTTGCCAACCCAAAACACTATAACTAGGACTACCCCAAGGAGTACATTCATAGTCTTTTTCTCCAATGAGAAAATCTAAAAATAATGGGTTGTGATTAAAGTTCCAGTTTTTCTTCCCAGATGTGTAAGGTGCAAGAATTTCTCTAAATAAAGCGCGGGTTTGTTCTTTTTGCAGAAAATGATCTTGATCTGGTGCCCATTCATAACTGTAACCAGGGGAAATCATCATTCCATCAACTTTTAAAGTATCGAGAAAATCAAAAAATTCCTGCATTTCTTTGACATCACAACCTTCAAAAATAGTCGAGTTTGTAGTAACACGAAAACCTTTAGATTTAGCAGCGCGGATCGCTTGCACAGCAACATCAAAAACGCCTTTTCTGTCTACACATTTATCATGCCATTCCCGCATTCCATCAAGATGAACACTGAAAGTTAGATAAGGAGAAGGTTGAAATTTATGGAGACTCTTTTTTAACAACAAACCATTGGTACACAAGTAAACATATTTCTTGCGTTCTACTAAACCTTTAACAATTTCATCAATTTGTGGATGTAATAATGGTTCTCCTCCAGGAATAGAAACCACAGGTGCGCCACATTCTTCTACAGCTGCAAAACACTGTTCTGGGGTCAGATTTTGTTTGAGAACTTCTGTAGGATGTTGGATTTTTCCACAACCAGAACAAGCTAAGTTACATCTAAATAAAGGTTCTAACATTAAAACCAGAGGGAAGCGTTTACGTCCTAACAGACGTTGCGTCACTAAATACTTACCAATGTCTATAGCTTGTTGTACATTAATCGCCATTTAACTATTCTCCTCTCTTGATAAAACCACATCGTTTGTAGTCAGCACTTAAGTGCTGACTACGAACTTATTTGACATAACCATTAGCAACAAACCAATCAACAGCGTCCTTGAGTGCTACCTTCAGAGAAGACTGAGGTAGACTAAGTTCGCGGATGGCCTTGGAAGCATCATAATACATTGGTTGCTGTGCCATGCGAACACCATCTATAGGAACTGTGGGGGTTTTTCCCATAGGTGCAAGAATTTTCTCTTCTATCCAAGCAACACTCAATGGTAAAAAAGCGGGAACTGATACTTGCGGTGCTTTTATTCCGGTGATATCAGATAGTATTTCTAGCAGTTGTTTGAGACTGAGATTTTGATGTCCGAGAATATAGCGATCGCCTGTTTTTCCTTTTTCTAAAGCTAGTAAATGTCCCTTAGCTACATCTCGCACATCAATAAAGTTCAAACCAGTATCCACATAAGCCGGCATTTGTCGTCGCAAAAACCGCAGAATAATATTTCCGGTGGGTGTGGGTTTAATATCCAATGGTCCTATAGGACTGCTAGGATTAACTATCACTATATCTTGACCTTGTTTTGCTGCTTCTTTTGCGGCTTGTTCAGCTAGGAATTTAGACTTTTTATAGTCTCCCACTAACTTCTCTACTGGACTCTGATGGTTTTCATCCACAACTTTACCCGATTTTCCTACTCCAATAGCTGCGACGGAACTGGTATAAACTGTGCGTTCAATTCCCGCTTTTTGCGCTGCTGCTAAAATATTCCTTGTACCTTCCACATTATGACGATACAGTAAATCGCGGTCTTTTTGCCACAGGGAATAATGGGCAGCTACATGAAACAGATAATTACAACCTTGCATCTGTTTCCAGATATTGGGATCATTTAAATCACTTTTGACAATATCTATTTCTAAACTCCGTAAATTTCCCAGGTTACTACTTCGACGTACTAAAGCCGTAACTTTGTATCCTGATTCTAATAGCGATCGCACTACATGAGAACCAATAAACCCCGTACCACCAGTCACAAAAGCCCGCATTGAATCACCCTTTGTTACTCAGTATTTGATTATCCATATATCTGGACAAGTTGCCAGAGTTTTTTGTTTTCGCAAAATCCGTTAATGATAAGATTATTATATGTACTAACGGTTATATCACTTTAAACTATGTCCCTACAAGAAGAAATTGACAAAATAAGCCAAGAAATTCGGACAGATGACTACTCAATGTCTATTGGAGAATGGATGAGTCTTTATCAGAGTAATGAGATTGATATTAATCCAGATTTCCAAAGATTTTTTCGCTGGTCAGATCATCAAAAATCAACTTTTATCGAATCAATTTTGTTAGGTATACCAATTCCACCAATTTTTGTCAGTGAAAGAGATGATGGTGTTTGGGATATTGTGGATGGTGTTCAAAGACTATCAACAATATATGAATTTACGGGTCTTCTTAAAAAAAATGAACAAGAAGAAAATACTGATCCAGTTGCTTTACAGAAAACCACATATTTACCATCTTTAGAAGGTAAAAAATGGGATGATCCAAATGATGAAAAGAATTCTCTGACCCAAACACAACGTTTATTGATTAGGAGAGCAAAAATTGGTGTCAATATCGTTAAAAAAGAAAGCGATCCAATGATTAAATATGAGCTATTTCAGAGACTAAATACAGGAGGATCACTTGCCACACCCCAAGAAGTAAGAAATTGTATCCTTTTGATGTTAAACAAGAATTTATACGAATTGATGCTCTCACTTGCCAACTATGAACCCTTCATAAACTGTATTTCTTTGAGTGATAGGCTTAAAGAAGAACGGTATGATATGGAATTAGTCTTGCGTTTTATTCTGCTATTTGATCAGGATGTGGAAATTAAAAAATTGGGTGACGATGTTAACGTTTTCCTAACAGATGAAATGCGGAAAATGGCTCTTAATCAAAACTTAGATTATAGCCATATAGAAACAGCATTTAAAAAAACATTTGATATCCTTAATCAAACCACAGGGGATAATAGTTTCAAAAGGTATAAATCTGAAGAAAACAGGTTTCTTGGTGGGTTTCTATTATCGTCCTATGAAGTAATAGCATTAGGAATTGGACACAACTATAAAAATTTACCTCCCATAAACCAAATATCTGATATTATCAAAAAAATTTGGTCAGATTCAACTTACAAAAAATGGTCAGGTGCAGGTGTAAATGGTGCAAGACGTTTACCCTATCTTATTCCCCTTGGTAGAGGAGTATTTTCTCCTCTATGAGCATCCAAACTCTTGAAGACTTAAATAAGACGCTGGCAACTGATATTACTTGGAGAAAAAAGGAACTTTCAGAAATAAAATCCTTGATAGAATTAAAAAATGTTTCTCCTCAAAGGCATAATGTATGTATTCGCAGTGGAATATGTATTTTATATGCTCATTGGGAGGGTTTTGTTAAATTAGCAGGAAACTCTTATGTGGAATATATTAGAAGCAAAAAACTGCGATATGGAGAACTTTCTAGTAATTTTTTAGCTTTGGCAATGAAAGAAAAACTAAAAGAGGCAAAGGAGACTAATAAAGCATCATTATATATACCTGTTTGTGATTTTTTTCTTTTCCAGTTAGATGACAGATGTTCTCTACCCAAAAATCCAATTTCTACTGCATCTAATCTGTCTTCTGAAATTTTAAAAGAAATAACTCATACTCTGGGAATAGCATTTCCCCTTGACTCCACTAAGTCGAAATTGATAGATGAAAGACTTTTAAAGAGAAGAAACGAAATTGCACATGGCGAATATTCTTTAACGATTGATAGAGAACAATATATAGAATTACATATAATGGTTATGGATATGCTAGAAATATTTCGTAATCAGATAGAAAATGCTGCTGCTACTCAAGATTTTCTTGTGAGAAAATAAGATTTTCTAATTTGGTAAAAAAATGTATTCCTAATTCAATCTTAACTTAATTATTGTCAGAATCAGGATTTCCAGGATTTCCAGGATGTAGCAAAAAACTGAGGTTTTACGCAAGCTATAAGTTTAATTTATTGAAAAGAAGTTTTTAATAAGTTTTTCTTCAAAAAAATTCTTTTTTTTAGGGGTTGCGATCGCTGTCGGTGTGGTAAGATAGTTATATAAATATAATGGGACATAAGCAAAATTTTTATCGAGGCACATATTCCCATTACAAAAATATCACATCTAGCTGAAAAAGTCAACGGGGTTGAACCCCAAAAAACGAATTTTTTTCAAAATTTAATTTTTTTTTATTTTTTGATGTCCTGAGAAATTGAAGAAAATCAAATCCTGTAAATCCTCAAATCCTGGACATCCTGATTCAGACAAACAAATTATAACACAAACCAACATCCTGTAAATCCTGATTCTGACATTTTCCTATATTTCCACATATTGCCAGCGTTTGGTTGCTCCTGTTTCTCGACAGATTAAAATTCCAAACCATTCTAATCTTTCGACATTTTCAGCAATGGCATTTTTGTATTTTCCACCATTTTTGAATTGAGCAGCAATTTGATCCACAGTCCACTCGCTGGTATTGGTGCGGAGTAAGTCGCGGATAGCTGCAAGTTGGTCTTTTGGTTGTTTGGGAAATGTTTTTTGTTCGGTGGGAATAATGACGGTTTCTTCTGTTTCCATCACTTCCGTTAGCACTTGTTGAGTAACTTCATTTGGTGCTTGATATTCGGGACGCAACCAGCGAATTATTCCGTTACGTTCTTCTTCTGCACGTTCAGCATTGAGCGCAACTAATCTTGCTAAAATTATTTCTTCAATTTCGGCTTTTGTTTTGCTATCATCTTTTAAATCTTGCCATCCATAAGCATCAAAAACGGCGTTATCTAATTCATCATGAATTTGTTTGAGGGTCGAAACTAAGGCTTTATTATTATATGTTTTATCTGCTTCGGTAAATGTTTCACCTTTGCGGAGTTTTTCTAGCAGGTTATACATTCCGGTAATTGTGATTTCGGGATGTTGTGTTTGTACTCGTTTACGGTGGGAGTCTAATCTTTCTCCTAATTCTCGGATTTTTTGTTTTTGTTCTAGTGTAGGATTTGGAAAAGGGAAAGGATCGAAACAAACGGAATTGTTATAACGTGGTCTATCTTCCAATGTTCCACCAGTTGCAATTGTCCAATTGACATGAATTTGTGAAGATAAGATACTTAGGTAGTAAGGATCATTTAATGCAAAAACTATTAATCCCTGATCTGGTATACAGTTTGATTCTATGCGAATAAATATTCGATGTTTAGCTGTCATTGTAGTAACAGTAAAATATGGAATATTCGCTACAGCTTCACGTAAATCAGGTCTAGCTCTTTCAAAAAGCCACCATTTCTCTCTCAAACCAGGAACTTGACATTTTACCCGTTCTGGTTTTACTGAATCATAAATATGTTGATAAATTTGTGGATATTTTAACTGAGCTTCACTAATATCTACTCCATGTAAATCTATAACATATACACCTCTTCTAACCTGTGCAATATCTTTTCCATTCCAAAGAGGCTTAATTATATTATTGTTAATACTATCAAATTTACCTCTTTTTTCTTCGGTCAAAACAAAACCTGAACCATTGATAGTCATACCTCTAAATGCCAAACCTTTATTTGCTCGTAAAGGTATTGCACTAGATATATTTACTCCTGTTTGTAAATTACTAAAAATCTTCCCCACAGTTTTAGTTGAAAATTCTATATCTGTTGCTGAATCTTCGGGGGTTTCTCCGTCTAATTCTCGAATTAATTCACAGAATTGTGCAATCTTTAATAGCGGATTATCTAATTCTACAATTGTCATAGCAATTCTTACAGATGCACCTTCATCAACCCAAGGGTGATCAGGAATTGCAAAGAGAATACGCACAGGATTATTTTTATTAAAATGTAAATCTATTAAACTACGCTGTCGAATTTGACTAATACTATTAGTAGTAATAAATCCAAATCTTTTAAGCTTTTTTGAACTTACTAAATCAGCCGCTTTATGCCACCAATACATAACAAAATCTACAGTATCAGGTACATCTGGATAAACTTTACGTAATGTTTCTGTATATCCATCACCTAATCTATCCCTCATTCGTGCATTACCAATAAAAGGAGGATTAGAAACAATATAATCTGCATTTGGCCATTTAGCAGAACGAGGATTAAGATAACGATAAATAGGAACTTGATCACTCGCGTCAGGAACATCTTCACCCGTCACAGGATGCTTGATCATTTTTCCTCCCCAGCGAGTTTTTACCTTACCAGTTTTAATATCAATATCTAATTCCTTACCATCATAATCTAACACCGCATCCCGAAATTCAATATTATGAAAATCCTGTAAAATTGGTTCTGGTGGTGGTGTACTTCCATAGCGTTTAAAATGCCATTGTAAATAACCAATCCAAATTACTAACTCTGCAATAGCGGCCGCTCTAGGATTAATTTCAATTCCTAAAAATTGCGACGGGTTTACCTGTTTTCTCCCAGCTAAACGCGGATCAAATTCCTCCAATAAATTCGTTGTCACCTTACCCAAAACATCCAGCAAGCGCATTTGTACTTCCTGTTCCAATGTTTTCAGTAAGTCTAACGTCACATACAAAAAGTTACCCGAACCACAAGCAGGATCAAGAATCCGAATTTGTTGTAATTTATCTAAAAATCCCCTAATTTCATTTTCCGCTTTTTCTATTTGTGCTTTTGTCGGTTTTTGCTGTTTTTCTTTCAGAGTTAAAAATCGATCAACTTCCGATTCAACTAATAACCATTCTTCTCTTAAAGGTTCTATAACTACGGGACGCACCAACCGCTCAACATAGGATCGGGGTGTGTAATGCGCTCCTAAACTTTTACGTTCTTTACTATCTAAAGCTCTTTCTAATAATGTGCCAAAAATCGCCGGTTCTACCTCTGTCCAATCTTTATTTGCAGCTTCATACAGCACTTCTAACTGTTCTTTGGGTAAATCAAAAGCTGTCGCATCAGCAAAAAAACTACCATTAAATTGGGGAATTTCATCAAAGTTAAATCTACCCCCAGTATTCATGATATCCCAAAGGCTTTCAATATCTGTCTTAAACGTCTTCGGTTCAACTAACCAGCGTTCTTTTAATGCTTTAGTGAAAACTTCTCCTTTCAACAATTTCACATCTTCTGCAAACATCGTAAAAATGCAGCGCATGAGAAAATTAGCCACTTCTTGGGGTTGGTGTCCTTGTTTTTCTAACCACCGTGCTAATTTAGCTAAGGTATCTGCAACTTCTCTTGTTACCCGCGCTCGATATTTTTCCGGGTTTAAAGTTTGCGGATCATTAAATATCGCAACGAAACGATTAAATACTTTTTCATCTAAAAGCTGATCAAGATCAATTTTTTCCCGCGCACCATAACCACCATAGTTACCACTAAAACTCATCCACATTTCAAAATGTGAACCAATATCACAGGTAATTAAAAAAGGAGGTTTACTTGGTAGAAAAGGTGTATAACTTTGAGCTTGATAAAAAGCTTTTTCCATGGCGATATCGTAGGTTTTTGTCCCGCGTTTAGCAGTACCCCGTTTCGCTGTATTTCCCCCTTGTTTAGCTTCTATTAAAAAATGTCCTTCTTTGTAGAAGTCTGCAAAGTTGGTAGTTTCTCCATCTTTGTTAAATATCTTGATGTCTTTATCAAAACAATAGCGATCGCCTGTTATACTTCCTTTGGGTGCTGGACGTTCTACCGCCAAAGCATCACAAAGTTCTAAAAAGAAACCCTGATAATTTGCTCTCTCGTTACCCTGTGAACCTTTCCACTTTTTGAGGAATATTTCTACTCGTTGATGATCTTCACTTTTCATGGTAGTCTAGAATATTAATTACTGTTATGAATTAGGATTTTACAGGATTTTTGTCAGAATCAGGATATCCAGGATTTGAGGATTTTCAGGATGTAGTAAAAGAAAAAAACTGAAGTTTTACCCAATTCATAAGTTTGAATTATTGAAAATTAAAAATTAATAAGTTTTTCTTCAAAAAATCTTTTTTTTAGGTGTTGCCGTCGGGGTAAACGTGGTATGATAGTCATATTAATATAATGGAGCATAAGCAAAATTTTTTGTAAGACACACATTCCCATTATCAAAATATCAAGTCTAGACAAAAAAGTCAACGGGGTGAACCCCAAAAAACGAATTTTTTTTTCAAAATTTAATTTTTTTTAATTTTTTTGATGTTCTAAGAAATTGAAAAAACTAAAATCCTGTAAATCCTAAAATCCTGGACATCCTGATTCTGACAACAAAATTATAACACAAACCAACATCCTGTAAATCCCTTAATCATATCAATTAGATCCCCGACTTCTTGAAAAAATCGAGGATCTAACTCTGTCAACTGTCAACTGTCAACTGTCAACTGTCAACTGTCACCTGTCACCTGTCATCTTCTTTCTGGGAAACCAATCATCTAAAATGGCATAGACAACAGGAACAACAATTAAACTGAGAATAGTAGAAGTTACTAAACCACCAGCAATAGCAACGGCCATAGGCGATCGCAACTCAGAACCTGCACCAAAACCCAAAGCAATTGGTAACATCCCTAAAATAGTAGAGACAGTAGTCATCATAATCGGTCTGAGTCTCACAGGTCCAGCTTTAAGAATAGCTTCCGTGCGTTCCAAACCTGAGAGACGTAATTGATTAATGTAATCTACCAAAACAATCGCATTTTTAATAGCAAGTCCTAGTAAAAACACAAAACCAATCAAAGAAATCATGCCAAAATCACTCTTAGTTAAGAGTAAAGCTAACATTGCTCCCACCACAGCTAAAGGTAAAGAAGCACCAATTACTAAAGGATCTACCCAACTTCTAAACAGTAAAATCAAGACAACGATAATACACAACGCCGATAAAATCAAAGTGGAAATAAAACTACTAAAAACCTCATTTTGTTTAGCAGAATCTCCACCTAAATCTAAAGTAATATCAGCAGGTAAAATATCTTGAGCTTCAGCCACAATTTTATCTGTAGCATTACCCAAAGTTAAATCCTGACCCAAATTAGCACTGACATAAGCTACCCGTTGTTGGTTGAGTCGTTCAATCTGAAAAACTTGATCTGAATTATTTGTTTCACCTGTAACTGTAACATCTGCAAATCCTGGAATTTTCGTAATGCGATCTTTAATTTTCTTGGCCGCTTGATTCAAAGTTTTCAGATCATTACCACGAAGTGCTATTTGTAAAGGTTTTTCCCCACCAGTATCCACAAATTGAATATCTTCCACACTGGTAGACACACCAGGAAGTTGAGGTAAACTTTGCCGCAATTGATCTTGTAATTCTGCGGTTTTCATTGTGCGGTCTGCCTTCAACTTGACATAGAGAGTACCCTTATTTGGTTCACCTCCACGAGAACCAACCGTAGTAAACACAGTTTCCACATCTGGGTATTTTCTTACCTCCGCTTCCAGTTTTTTTGCCACCTCTAAAGAGTCATTGAGAGGGTTAGGAATGGGGACTGGGGACTGGGACGTTATTTCCTTTCTGTCTTCTACCTGGTTGGTGAGCGAAGTCGAACCACCCCTGCTTCTTAACTGCTGTAAAGCTTCTAAATCAGGGATTTTCGGCAAAGGAGCAGTATAAGTAATATTAAATTCACCCCGATCTAACTTAGGAATAAAACCCTTGGGAATAAAAGGAACTAGGGCAATTCCAGCAACAAAACTGAGTACAGCTAAAGCAATAACTATTTTTCGGTGATTCAAAGACCAAGCTAATAAATTGCGATAAGCTTCAGTAAAATAAACCCCAATATTTGCTAAACCCACCCAAGAACTCTCTGAAACCTTCTTCCCTTCGTGTTCTTTGCGCCCTTCGTGGTTCAATTCTCTTTTCTTAACAGGTTTGAGCCAATAAATAGATAAAACTGGTGATAAAGTCCGCGCCACCAATGTAGAAGCAATATAAGCAGCAGAAACCGTAATTCCAAAAGGCTGGAAAAATTGTCCAACTACTCCACCCATCAAACCAATAGGCAAGAAAACAGCTATAGCTGTAGCAGTAGTAGCAACAACCGTTAAACCAATTTCATCGGTAGCTAAATGTGCCGCTTCACGGGGACTTTGCCCTTCTTCAATATGCCGTAAGATATTTTCCACATCAATAATGGCATCATCAATCACACTACCAATAACCAAAGCCAAAGCTAACAACGTAATTGTTTCTAAGTTAAAGCCGAAAAAGGCCATCACAATAAACGTTGCTAACAAAGATGTGGGAATAGCTAAAGCAGAAATTAAAGTTGCTCGCCAACTCCATAAAAATGGGAAAATGACGACAATTGCTAAAATGATCGCTTCCATCAACGCATCTATGGTTGACTGGGTAGCTTTGCGGATATATTCTGCTTGGGTAGCGGCTAGGGTAAATTTGACATCTTTGAAAGTAGAGCGCAGGTTTTCTACTTCCTGTTCTACGCGACTGACAACTTCTAAAGTATTAGCATTACCACGTTTAATGACTTGAAAAGCTAGTACATCTTGACCATTAAATCTGACTAAATTTCCGCCCCCTTGAGGTAAGGCCGCAGTGGCATTGGTAGGATTGAGAGGAGGTGATTTTGGTGGAGTGCCTAGCAGTGAGACTTTGAGAACTCCTGGTAATTTGGCGATCGCAGGGACAATTTTCTCATCTGCCAATTTTTGCAAATCATCCAAACTGCCAGACTCGCTTTCAATGGCATAACTAATGACTGATGACTCATTCAGGTTTAAAGGAATAATCTGATAATTAGCTCCTTCAGGCAGTTTTAAATCCTTGAGTGCAGTTGTAGTATTTTCCGTAGAAGTTTCTAAATTTGTACCCACTGCAAACAACAAGCTTACAGCAGTTTGCCCCGGATAGCTGGAAGAACGGATATTTTCCAGACCTTCCAAGGATTTGAGGCTTTCTTCTATTGGTTTAGTTAACTTTTCTTCTGTCTCTAAAGCCGAAGTGAAGGGTGCTTGAGCATTAACCACCACCACGGGAAAAGTAATATCGGGGAATAGGGCGTATTTGAGAGAACTAAAAGCCAGAATACCCGCTATTGTCACCCCGATCCAAAAACACACCGTCAACCACGAAAATTTAATTGCCCATCTGGATATATTAAAAATTTCGCGTGCGGATTTTGAGTTAGTCTGTACCATCTTGGAAATTAGATCATCGCGTGGCTGACACAATCATTTAGTTATGCTACATTAACCGTCCACCTTTTAGTCAGTTTTGCAAATCGCTATATTCCCAGTGTTTTGGATCTGGGAATATGAGCGATCGCCTATATCAAAATGCTGATGTTCAATAAGTTGAATATTTCTAAAGTTGTAGTTATAAGTCCCCAGTCCCCAGTCCCCAGTCCCCAATCACCAATGTGGACAGTTTCTCAACACGGCTTCCAGTTTCCTAGCAACATCCACAGAATCACTTGAAAGGATTAGGAATGGGAAGTGAAGATGGTAAAACAGCTACAGCAGCAGCACAAGAGGAATTTTTTTACCCTCTTATGTTCATTCCTCCTTGTCCCCGTAGCCTTCCTTGTTCTGGTAGTTGTCCTGGTTCTGCTTGCGCCAATAGTTAGAGATCATGAACACGAGGAGCAGGTATAAACACATTAAACTCGCATCTGTCAAATTTGGCAATAAAGCCTTGAGAAATCAGGGGGTGTGAGAGCGCAAATTAAATTAAAAATCCCCTGCTGGTTAAGCATGGGGATTTTCCCTAAAAGCTTTATTCTTAATTAAGCAGCTAGATTTGACGCAGCAAATTCCCAGTTAACCAAGTTATCCAAGAAATTTTTGATGAATGCTGGACGTGCATTTCTGAAGTCGATGTAATAAGCGTGTTCCCAAACGTCGATGGTGAGCAGTGCCTTTTTACCATGAGCTAGGGGGTTTTCTGCGTTGGGTGTTTTCATGACTTTGAGTGTACCACCGTCATCAACTAACCAAGCCCAACCGCTACCAAACTGGGTTGCAGCCGCAGTAGAAAATTCTTCTTTGAATTTGTCGAAGCTGCCAAAGTCTTTATTAATTCTCTCGGCTAGTTCACCTGTGGGAGCGCCACCACCTGCGGGTGTGAGTGAGTTCCAAAAGAAGGTGTGGTTCCAAACTTGAGCCGCGTTGTTGAAAATGCCAGCTTTGGCAGGATCTTTGAAGGAAATTTGAATTACTTCTTCGAGGGACTTATCAGCAAGTTCTGTACCATCGGTGAGTTTATTGAGGTTGTCTACATAAGCTTTGTGATGCTTACCATAGTGATACTCAAAGGTTTCACCTTTCATGCCATATTGCTCTAAAGCATTAAAGTCGTAGGGTAGGGGAAGCTGTGTAAATGCCATGTTTTCAAGTCCTCTCTTTATTGTTTTCCAGTTAAAGCTATTGCCAAAAACCAGAAAATTTCAGGTTTTGTATTGAGTCAGTTTTATATCCTTGATATTGGGACACAAAACTTAACATGGCTATTCTACTACCAAAGTGAACCTTAAACCACTGCACTTTAGTAATAACCCAGATTTCTAGTTCTCTAGTTGGGGCTGGTAATGGGTAATGGGTAATGGGTAATTGGTAATTGGTGATTGGGAAATCAAAAATTATTGTGAACTCCTGAACTCCTGTAACTCCTGAATCCTGAATTCTGCGGTAATTATCGTTGAGACAAACGATCCTGGTAATAATTAACAATTCGCGCTGCCACCTCACCAGGAGTAAGTCCATCGGTTTCCACTTCCACTGCATCGGCGGCTTTCCGCAATGGGGAAATTTTGCGAGTGCTATCTTTATAATCTCGTTCGGCAATATCCCGTTCGAGTTGTTCTAAACTTACTTCCGGTTGCCCTTGTTTTGTAAAGTCCTGCTGACGACGACGGGCGCGTTCACTCACAGAAGCAGTTAAGAAGATTTTCACTTCTGCATCTGGGAAAACATGAGTACCAATGTCTCGGCCTTCAGCTACTAAACCACCCTTTTTCCCCCAGCTTTGTTGTTGTTGAACCAGGGCTTTGCGGACTGTATTTTGCGCGGCGATCGCTGATACTTTTGATGTCACCTCAATGCTCCGAATTTCTTGAGTGACATCAATACCATTAATCCATACCTGTACGGGAAATTGTATATTTTGACTAGGAGTAAGTTCTATTTTACACTGGTTGGCTAATTCAGCAATACTGCATTCATCATCAATATCAATGCCGTTTTCCAGCACTAACCAAGTGATAGCACGGTACATTGCACCAGTATCTAAATAAACTAACCCTAGTTGGTTTGCCACTTGGCGAGCCACGGTAGACTTACCCGCACCAGCAGGACCATCAATGGCGATAATCGGTTGGCGTAGCCCGTTGTAGACATCGCGCAAGATGGTATTATCAATCAAACGTGTAGAACCTAGACGGGCTGCGATCGCCAGCATTCCTTCCTCCTCAATTTTTCTTAGAAACATCAATGTAGTCGGTTCAACCAATTCAATATATTCCACATAGATAGTGCTGACTTTTGCGATTTCTTCCCACACCAATGCTATCAGCTGGCTGCTGTTGCGAACGCCAGCACGAAACGCCGCTTCAGCTTGCTGCAAGCCTTTAAATAACACTGTTGCCTGATCTTTTTCCGTTGCAGTCAAATATTGATTACGAGAACTCAAAGCCAAGCCAGACGCTTCCCGCACCGTTGGACAAGCAACAATTTCTACTGGCAAATTTAAATCAGCCACCAGACGTTTAATAACTGCTAGTTGCTGGCCATCTTTTTCACCAAAGTAAGCTCGATCAGGCTGTACCAAATTGAAAAGCTTGGTGACAATTGTCGCCACACCTTGAAAATGACCCGGCCGATATCTACCACACAAGCTACTTATCATACCAGATGGAGGGATTACTTGTGTCACTTGATTTTCTTGTATATTCTTCTGAGCAATTCCCATTTCTTCCGGAGTAGGGGCAAAAATCGCATCAACTCCCGCTTGTTCACACAATTTTCGATCTTGCTCTAAAGTCCGAGGATAGCGTTGATAATCCTCATGTGGTCCAAATTGTAGGGGATTGACAAAAATACTAACAATCACAGTAGAATTTTCTTGCCTAGCTTGTTGCATTAGGCTTAAATGACCTTGATGCAGTCCGCCCATAGTGGGGACTAAACCAATTTTTGTAGGATACCAAGTAGTCTGATCATCAAATAATAGCTCTTCTGCAAGCTGGAGATTGGTTTCCCAGCGACGTTGATTTAAATAGCAGCGTAAAGCTGCAACTGTTGTCAGCAAGCGCACAAAATACCCCTAGTTCTTCTCTATCCTCTCCCCCGTTAGTTTATATCTAAAATTGGGGTGAGAGATGAATGAACTAGGGGTATGAAACAATAGTGAAGAGCGAAAAAGAGTTTTTACTGTAAAAGGGTGTTATCTTCCCAACACCTCAATACGAACGGGAGCAAGTCCACTGCTCATCATTCCTAATATCCGGGCTGCACCCAGAGAAAGGTCAATAACTCGACCACCGATGTATGGACCACGATCATTAATTCGCACAACTACAGACTTACCATTCCGGGTGTTAGTCACACGAACTTTTGTTCCCATAGGTAAACTACGATGGGCTGCTGTCATTCCTTCGGGATTATATCTCTCACCGTTGGCAGTTTTCCTACCTGCCCAATCATAACCGTACCAAGAAGCTATACCCTGGAAGTTGAATTTGATGCGACCGGCAACTTGTTGCGGTAGCTTGGGCATGGAAATGGTGGTACGTGGTGGTAAGTTGGCAATTTCGCTGATGGGAGATGCTTGGCCTATGAGTCTCCGCAGGCGATTGGTTGCTTGTAATGCATCTTGTGCTAGATTATTTGTAGTATCTGATAGTTGGGTGGATTCATTGATTTCCACCAATTCTTTACCGTTGATTTTGATGGTGTAGCTATCAGGTTGCTGTTCAACAGAGAAGCCTTTGTCTTGGGCTTTATTATGATTCACTGGAGATTTTTCCCCTGTTTTCCAGCTGACGATAATTTTGCTTGCGTCTGCATCCTCCCGCATCAACTGGTTGATTTTGGAGGCTAATAAGCTGGCTCTGTGTACTGGGTCATCGGCAATAATGGAGCTAGGAGATTTGCTCACATCCATTACACTTCCCACACTGGCTACCTTAGCTGAGTTACTGGCGGCAGGGATATAAGATTTAACGCCTTGGCTATTTCCAATTGTTCCCACTTTTGTTTCCGCACTTTTGACTGGGTTAGAACCCAGAAAGGTAAGAACGGGAATATTTCGGATGTAAAGGGTTGCCGCTTGACGACCTTCAACGCTGTGAGGATGAATTTGTGTGTTCACAGCATCTAAGGTATTTTCCTGTGTCGGGGATTGGTACTCTCCCACTTTCACTGCATCAGCTACGGCAGATGCTTGGGTAGTTGGAGAGTTTCCCTTGGTGGTTTGAGTACGACCCACTGCGGGTACACTCAAAACAGACAGAAACACAGCGACAGTAGTCCACAAATGTCTTTGATTCATGCTTCCGATTTTAAAGCGACTCTAGAACTTAAAGTTTTGTAATTCGAGTTTTGTGGTTCATGGCTTTTTCACCTGTGTTGGTGAATGAACCTGAAACTCGAACTCGTTCCGCTTTCACTTTTTGTTTATAACTGCAACAGAGTAACATGAACTTTTGGGCTTGGGGATCAGGGTTTTAGCGTAAGTCTTGCGCTGGTTTCCTCAATTCTTATTGGGTTTTATCAGTCAAAACCTTTTGCAAATCAGGTTTTTGGATTTGTAACATTTTTTTTCGGGATATGAATAATTTTTTATGAACATGAAATATGAAGTTGATTTTCGCTCAAGTTCTTAATACCTTGATTGTTTGATATCAGCTTTGTAATCATAGTAACATATATAACTCAAATTTTAAATATTTTTAGTATTTATTAGAACTTAATATTTGAATTATCAGTATTTATATTTATAATTGATATTTGCTCGATTTGAAGAATTTAACCAAAAAACTATGAATAATCAATGATTTTTCTGAAAAAAATACGTTTTTTATTTTCAGATTATTTTCAGAGTCGAATAAAATATAATACAAAGGCTATTTAAAAATATTGGTAAATATAGTATTTGTTTAAAATTGATTGTTCAGTAATTTTGAGGTTGACAAATATCTATTTTTAGTATTAAGCATTGGTTTCATCAAAAAAAGTAATGATGGGAAAATAGAGAAAAGGTTGTCAGTTTGTAAAGTAGACTTTTTTAAGTATAAAAAACTACTTTTAGCTGATAACCACAACTAATCCATCAACTATCATATTTATTTGCAAGTTATCAGCCTTATGGCAAACTCACAAGATCGAGAAACAGGTTCATCACCATTTTTAGAAGTTCTCAAAGATTTGCATTCCCAGTACAAATCACTGCAAGAGGGTACAGTCGCAAACTACATTCCCGAACTAGCAAAAGTAAACCCCAACTTATTTAGCATCTGTATTGCTACTGTAGATGGTCAGATTTATGAAGTTGGTGATTATCAACAGCTATTTACTATCCAGTCGATTTCCAAGGTGTTTATTTATGGACAAGCTTTAGAAGATCATGGACGGGATTATGTGTTAACTAGGGTAGGAGTAGAACCGACTGGAGACGCATTTAACGCGATTATTCTTGATGAACAATCAAAGCGACCCTATAACCCGATGGTAAACGCAGGAGCTATAGCCACTACCAGTTTAATTAAAGGTAATGGAGCGACAGAACGCCTTAATCGCTTATTAGAAATGTATAGGCGTTATATTGGACGAGATGTATTTGTAGATATTTCGGTATTTACTTCCGAACGCAGTACAGGACACCGCAACCGCGCTACTGCCCATCTTATGCTAAATTTTGGCATGATTGACCAAAATATTGAAGAAGCACTAGATTTATATTTTCAACAATGTTCTGTGATGGTAAATTGTCGAGATTTGGCGGTGATGGCTGCTACTCTCGCTAATAAAGGAGTGAACCCGATTACCAAGGAAAAAGCGGTAGACAGTTGTTATATCAAAGATATATTGAGTGTGATGTATACCTGTGGGATGTATAACTTTGCGGGTGAATGGGCTTATAAAGTAGGAATTCCAGCGAAAAGCGGCGTTTCTGGGGGAATTATCGCCGTTGTTCCTGGTCAGATGGGAATTGGAGTGTTTTCACCTCTGCTAGATGGGCGTGCTAACAGTGTGCGGGGGGTGAAGGTGTGTGAGGAACTGTCTCAACGCTTGGGGTTACATTTGTTTGAGTGTAAAGGAATGTGATTAGGGACTGGGGACTGGGGACTGGGGACTGGGGACTGGGGACTGGGGACTGGGGACTTGTGTCTTGAGTCCTGACACCTGACTCCTGACTCCGGACTCCTGACTCCTGACTCCTGAGTCCCGACTCCTGACGACTGAGCCGTGAGTCCTGAGTCCTGGTCCGGTGGTCATGGGTCGCGTGACCCCTCACTCTACACACTATTGACGCTCGCGCGTGCC